>NZ_JAWJBV010000009.1:0-132807 GCF_046536015.1 Bacillus sp. SIMBA_154 | reverse complement strand
CAAAGGTTTTCTATCACGCTGAAAAGAAGACAAAGGGCTAAAATAAAGATCATTTTAGCCCTTTGTCAACAATCTGATTTATTTCACAATAAGCACAGGTATATCTGAATTTGATGATAACTTTTCGCTCACACTGCCAAATAGCATTTTTTTTAATCTGCTTTGGTCACGTGCTCCCATGACGATGAGGTCTGCTGATATCTCTTCAGCATATTCGATAATGGCTTCTGCGGGCTCCCCCTCAACAATTTCAATGGCAGCTTCAAACTGCTCCTCATTTAAAAGCATCCTCGCTTCCGTAACGACCTCTTCTGTATGGTCTTCAAAGATCAAGGGACTTTGCTGTTCGGCATGAGGTACATACACAGGGGGTGTTTGAAGGTCTGCCATGCCGCCCCCGATATAAGCCCCGCCAGTCATTGGGCGTGGTGCATCAAACACCTGTCTGCTTGATTTGCTATCATGTGCATAGGCAACGGTCAGCTTGGCATGCAAGGTTTTGGATAAAGCGATTGCCTTCTTTAATGCTTTCTTACTGTCTTCATGTCCATCAAACGCAACGACCATCCGATCAGCTTGAAACAATGTCCTCATTCCTTTCAAAAGGAGTCTTTACACTCATGGTATACCCGTTATCATAAAAAGATACACATAAAGGCGATTGTATTTTTGTTAGAAAATTTCATTTATTGAAAAATATTTATTGACAAAATGGTGACAGCCACTATAAGATAAAAAAAGATTCAAGAGCCAAAAGGAGGAAATGTCATGTGCAACAGTGGAAGAATGAAATCAAACTGCATGAATGGGTTGATTCACGTGACAAATACACCTTCATTGGTCATTGAAAAGGAACCATTATGTTCCAATTGATCGGATGAATCAAGGCGTATGTTGCGTATTTGTCAACATGCGCCTTTTTATCATGTATAAAAGAGGCGTACCAGTCAGCTGGTTGCCTCTTTTTTTGTTGTGTTCATTTCGTTTCCCGAAATAAAGGTATGAATATCAACAATTAAATGAAGAGGAGTGAAAGCATGTGAACATGCCAAAAGCAAGACAAATGACAAAAGCTCAAAAAACGAAACAAGGTGACAGCCAGGAAAATATAGAAAGCGGCTAGCTTTAAAAGGAGAGACGAACATGTTTTCAGTATTTGCAAAATTAGGCTGGTTCTTTAAACAAGAGTGGAGGCGATATACGATCGCCATTACGCTGCTGCTCATTGTGAATGTGCTTGAAATGCTGCCGCCAAGGTATCTTGGGCAGGCAGTTGATGACATTCGTTCTGGTCAATTTACCACATCCAGTATTGTGTTTTATGTGACTATTTTTTGTTTACTTGGTGTCTTCGTCTATACGCTGACATATTTTTGGATGTATCAGTTATTTGGCGGCGCGAATGTCATGGAGCGTGTGATGCGCGGAAAATTAATGCGTCACTTACTTAAGATGACACCAACCTTTTATGAAAAGAAAAAAACCGGCAACTTAATGGCCTTAGGTACAAACGATTTGAATGCTGTTGCCTTAACGACAGGCTTTGGTGTTCTGACATTGGTTGATTCCACTGCTTATATGCTGATGATCTTTTTTACGATGGGGCTGACGATTAGCTGGAAATTAACCTTAATGGCGATTATTCCCATGCCGCTGATGGCGATCTTGATTGCGTTTTATGGCAGCAAGATTCATGCGCGCTTTACAGTCGCTCAAGATGCATTTGGTGATATGAACGATCGTGTACTGGAATCAGTGGCCGGCGTTCGGGTCATCCGGTCTTTTGTACAGGAGAAACAAGATGTCGAACGCTTTCGCCAAATGACAGATGATGTATTCCAAAAAAACATGCGAGTGGCGATCATTGATTCATTGTTTGAGCCGACAGTGAAATTGCTTGTGGGCATCAGTTACTTAATCGGAATTGGCTATGGAGCATATCTTGTGTTTCAAAGTGATTTAACGATTGGTGAACTTGTTGCATTTAACGTCTATCTTGGGATGATGATCTGGCCAATGTTTGCGATCGGTGAGTTGATTAATATCATGCAAAGAGGAAATGCGTCGTTAGATCGGTTGAATCATACCCTCAGCTATAAGCCGGATGTAACAGACACAGCTCAGCCAAAAGCATTACAAGAGCCTGGCGATATTCAATTTGATCATGTGAAGTTCAGATATCCAACTTCGTCTAAAGATAATTTAGTCGATGTGTCCTTTACTGTCCGAAAAGGGCAAACGATTGGCATTACAGGGAAAACAGGAAGCGGCAAGACAACAATTGTGAAACAGCTCCTGCGGCAGTACCCGCCAGGTGATGGACAAATACGCTTATCAGGTGTTCCGATCCAAGACACTGAATTGGATCAGCTATTTCAATGGATCGGTTATGTACCTCAGGATCATATCCTTTTCTCAAAAAGTGTAGAAGAGAATATGCGCTTTGGTCATATGGAAGCGAAACAAAATGAATTAGCACAAGCCATCAAAGACGCTTACTTTGAAAAGGATTTACGACTGTTGCCAGAAGGCCTCGAAACAATGGTTGGGGAAAAAGGCGTGGCGCTGTCAGGCGGTCAAAAGCAGCGAATTTCCATCGCACGTGCTTTATTAATTGATCCCGACATTTTGATTTTGGATGACTCTCTATCTGCGGTTGATGCGAAAACAGAAACCGCTATTTTAGAAAATTTAAGACAAAACCGTCATGGAAAAACGACGTTTATTACGACACATCGTCTATCAGCTGTTGAGCATGCGGATCTCATTCTTGTCATGGAAGAGGGACGCATCGTCCAAAAGGGAACTCACCAAGAGCTCATTCAGCAAGATGGATGGTACAAAGAACAATTTCTGCGTCAGCAGCTGACAAATCAGCTGGAAGGAGGGGATGAGGCATGACAACAGGAAGAAGACTCCTTGCCTATGCACTCCTATATAAGAAAGTACTGTCTATTGCCTTGATCTTTCTGATCATTGCCGTGGGTGCTGAGCTGACAGGACCATTTATTGGGAAGAAAATGATTGATGATCATATTTTAGGTGTCGAAAAACCGTATGTCGAGGTAAATGAAAAAACAGATGAAACGGTTTATTACCAAGGAAATAACTATATACGAAGCGATCGATTAAAGAATGAAAATGAAGCTGGAAAGCAAATCAATGTGGTGCAAGTCGGGTTCGGTTACTACTTTGTGAATGAGCCGATTCGTTTTGATGGAAACCGGACGATATCGGGAAATCAGCTTACCATTGAAAATGGGAACGAGCGCAAAACCTATGATGTACAGCGTTTATCAAAAGAGGAAATATTCGCTTTTTATCAGCCAGAAATTAGTGGTTTGATACAGCTTGTTCTATTTTATCTAGGGCTGCTCGTCATTGCGATCTTCTTTCAGTATGGGCAGCATTATTTGCTCCAGCGGATTGCAAATCGTATTATCCAAAAAATGAGGGTAGACATATTTAAGCATATTCAAACGTTGCCCATTCAGTATTTTGATAATTTACCGGCTGGAAAAGTAGTAGCACGGATCACGAATGACACGGAAACCATCCGTGATTTATATGTAACTGTCCTCGCTAATTTCGTGACCAGTGCCATTTACATGATTGGAATTTATATCGCCATGTTTTTATTAAATGTGAAGCTGGCACTCATTTGTTTGGTAGCTGTACCGATTATTTTCCTATGGTCAATGACTTACCGGAAATTTGCATCAGTATACAATCACCGCATTCGTTCTATTATCAGTGAAATCAATGCAAAACTAAATGAAGCAATTCAAGGGATGACGATTATTCAAGCATTTCGCCATGAAAAAGCGACGAAAGAAGAATTCGATGAGCTGAATAACAATCACTTTCGATATCAGCGAAAAATGCTTCATTTAAATTCACTCCTTTCACATAACTTGGTGAACCTGCTGCGTAATTTAGCGTATGTTGCGCTCATTTGGTACTTTGGCGGCGCGTCATTAGGTGCGTATGGCATTGTGTCCATTGGCGTACTCTATGCATTTGTCGATTATTTAAATCGATTGTTTCAGCCGATTACAGGCATTGTGAACCAATTTTCTAGATTGGAATTAGCAAGGGTTTCATCGGAAAGGGTCTTCCGATTATTAGATGAGCCAGGAACAAAAGTGGAAGAACCTGATCAGAAGAAAATGGAGGGGTACGTTCAGTTTCAAGATGTAACCTTCGCTTATAATGAAGGGAATAACGTACTAAAGAACATTACGTTTGAAGCAAAAAAGGGCCAAACAGTTGCACTTGTGGGGCATACAGGTTCAGGAAAAAGCTCGATCATGAACTTGCTGCTGCGTTTTTATGACATCCAACAGGGAGATATTCTCATTGATGGAGAAAATATTTATCATCAGTCGCGCCAAACTTTGCGTAAACAAATGGGCATTGTTCTGCAAGATCCGTATTTATTTTCTGGAACGATTGCATCCAATGTCAGCTTAGGGAACGAAGACATCAAAAGAGAAACCATTGAATCCTCATTAAAGCAAGTAGGCGCAGCAGAGTTATTGAGGCACCTTCCACAAGGCTTTGATGAAACAGTGGTTGAAAAGGGAAGTACCCTCTCTTCAGGGGAACGTCAGTTGATTTCATTTGCCCGCGCACTGGCGTACGATCCAGCGATCTTAATTTTAGATGAAGCAACCGCCAACATCGATACAGAAACAGAGGCCATCATTCAGCGGGCGCTTGATGTAGTCAAAGAAGGACGAACCACCTTTGTTATTGCTCACCGATTATCCACCATTAAGAAAGCCGATATGATTTTGGTGTTAGAAAAAGGTGAAATTGTCGAGCGAGGCAGCCATGAACAACTCATGGAGCAAGGTGGGCTGTATGCGCAAATGTACGAACTGCAAAAAGGTGCTCTTGCAAGCAGCTAAAATGAATAGCCGAAGGAAGTAGAAAAAGAGCCTCTTTCATGCGAAAGGGGCTCTTATGATTCGAGGATTTATTTCTCATTACCTCGACTTTTTACCGGTTGTATATGGTTTGCACGGGCTACATGATCAATAAGCGATGCCGACTCGCTGATGCATAAATTCCTTCGAATTTAACTGTTGATATAAAAAGTGGGCGGTATCTTCAACTGAAATTTTCTTTCCGTCTATAGGGAGAAAATCTTTTTCATAGCGATATGACCGTGTCACTTCTCCATCTGGTAAATAGGTTGGACAAATAATGGTCCAATCTAGTTCAGTTGATTGTAGGATTTCATACGCCTTGGCATGCTCTTTAGCTGCTCGGGAAGTGGTTCGCCTTGATTCACTTGTTTCAAAGCGGTAAAGCTCCGGCTGCTGCCTTGCTTTTAAGATCCCCGCCGTGCCAATCGTAATAATTCTTGATGTATTTGTTTGCTTCATGGCTTGTACGATATGTGCCATTGAAACAGATAATGTATCATCACCATCTGTTGATAGACAGCTCACAACAATATCTGATCCTTTGATCGTCTCAAGCACATCTTCTTGATTTCTTGAATTGCCGGTGACTTGAAACATACCCGCAAGCATTCCTTCCCGGTTTGTCCGAATCAATGAACGAACCAAGTAACGATCATCTACTTGAACGAAACGAAGAAATGCTTGTCCTACACGTCCATGAGCACCGAAAAGAGCTATTTTCATCTGTTCGATCCCTCCACTACATACTATAAGTGAAAAGAACACAAAATGGTACAATTTTATGTCATGCTTTTTTTATAAAGGTGAAAGGACCGAATACTATGAGCATATTCACATAATAGAGAAATACCTACAAATTGTAGAAGTTCAAAGTTCATACCGGAAATAATGTCCATGAAGATCCGCTCCTTTCTACTACATGATATGAGCTGGAAAGGGAATTGGTGAGGGATAAAAGCAAAAAAAGAAGACACCATAAGAGGTGCCTTCTATGATCCAGATATGAAATTAAGCTTTTGTTCCACCCATGTGTTGTTGAGCGTAAGATACAAGACGTTTTGTGATTTCTCCACCAACTGAACCGTTTGCACGAGCTGTCGTTTCTGCTCCAAGGTTTACACCAAATTCAGAAGCGATTTCGTATTTCATTTGATCGATTGCTTGCTCTGCTCCTGGAACTAGTAATTGATTTGAACTATTAGAATTTGCCATGATGTGAATCTCCTTTATATATATGATTTGTTTTTTGGTTGGGTTTGCTGGAATCGCACCAGCGAAATGATCAAGTCATTTGCCACTTGGCGAAACCCAATGCAGTAACTGCTTTGTACTATGTATTATGGTTATTTGTGAAGAAAACATACGAAAAAAGAACATGGTAAATGTTGTGTCGACATACAAAAACCATCACCCAATAGTGAGTGATGGTGCTTAAGGGTTTCTCCTTATTCAGCTGAGCGAATGCGCAGCTCAGTATCAATATCGAAGAAGTGCGCTTTATTCATATCAATGGCAAGCGGTATAGATTGACCTGCCTGAATATCCGTACGAGAATCAACACGTGCAATAAACGATTGACCATCGAGAGAAGAATAAAGCATTGTTTCTGCTCCCATTAATTCGGCCACTTCTACGTTTGCATCAATTTTTGTTCCTTCAGATGCCTCTATAAACACAGGCTCATCATGGAAGTCTTCTGGCCTTATGCCAAGAATGACATCCTTTCCGATATAGCCTTGACTACGTAATACCTTCATCTTTCCTTCGGGTACACGAATGTGCGTTTTTCCAACTGCGATGGCGCCGTCAGAAAGTTTTCCTGTAAAAAAGTTCATCGCAGGAGAGCCAATGAATCCGCCTACAAACACATTCTCTGGGTTCTCATACACATCCTTCGGCGCGCCCACCTGCTGAATAAAGCCATCTTTCATCACAACAAGGCGAGTAGCCATTGTCATGGCTTCGGTCTGATCATGTGTGACATAGATAAATGTCGTTTGCAGGCGCTGGTGAAGTTTAGAAATTTCAGCACGCATCTGAACACGGAGTTTTGCATCTAAATTTGAGAGCGGCTCATCTAAAAGAAAGACTTTTGCATCGCGCACAATCGCTCGGCCAAGTGCAACACGCTGTCTTTGACCGCCAGACAGTGCTTTTGGTTTTCTGTCTAAATATTGTTCAAGTCCTAATATTTTAGCCGCATTTCTAACCCGCTCATCAATTTCAGATTTAGGAAACTTCCGCAGCTTTAATCCAAAAGCCATATTATCGTACACATTCATGTGAGGATATAATGCATAGTTTTGGAAAACCATCGCAATATCCCGGTCTTTTGGCGCTACGTCATTCATCCGTTTTCCGTCTAACAGAAAGTCCCCTTGTGAAATTTCTTCAAGACCTGCAATCATGCGAAGTGTTGTTGATTTTCCGCAGCCCGATGGACCAACAAACACAATAAATTCTTTATCCTGTATATGTAGATTAAAGTTGTCTACTGCTGTTACCTTGTTATCGTACACTTTATAAATTTGATTGAGCATCATTTCAGCCATAGATGATAGCCTCCCAGTCTCTTTTTGAAAGCGCTTTACTTATAAGTAAAGTGTATAGAATGGGCAAGAGTCTGTAAATGGACAACGTGCACAACATCTTATTTTCATTTTTGGGCAGGATGCTCACGTCCTCCGTTATTTATGAAAGGTCGAGAAGACTCATCATAAGGTAAGCAGCCGATGCTTCTGAAAAATGTCGTATATCTAGACCTGTGCGCTCAATAAATTTATCGATCCGATATTGAAGGCTGTTTCGGTGAACATATAAAGCTTTTGCTGCCTGCGATGCATTTAAATTACATTCCATATAGGTCATAAGGGTTCGGTAAACATCCCGATCAAAGACCGTTTCTTTAAAGACATCAGAAATAGCGTCAGAAACCACATAGGCATCATAACGAATGAGAGATGGAAGACATTGATAAAATGTAGCAACCCCTGACCTAAGCTTGCCTCGCTGCATATGCCACAAAAAGAGCTGATGTTCATTTAACAATCTCATCTGTAAATGGTCATTTGGCAAGTGCAGCTGTCCTTGTAAAAAGACAGAGTCTGTTAAAAAATCACTTGTGATGGCCTGAGACAAATCATTTAACTGATCTAATTGACCATTTTCTGACGTGGCGTTTGTTTGAATCAGCATAGCTGTATCAGCGCCTGTCCATATGAATTGAGTGCATTCGAGGCTGCTATTCACAGCCTCTTTTATTTGCTGTCTTTGTTCTGCTTGATGGTCCATTTTAAAATAATGAACACGGACGGGATGGTGGACGGTTAATGGTTTGTTTTCAAAAAGATAGCTGTACCATTTCTGTTCATCCTCAGTCTGCTGCGTGTGAGATAGATCAATTGGTGTAAGGAAAGAATTGAGAAGAAGTGTTTCTCTTGCTGTAAGCGCCGTTTTGTCTACTCCAAATAGTTCGCCTTCGTCCGTTTGATACCAAAGAAACTGTTTGTCATTTGTTGGTGAACTGATGATATGGTGTCCGTAAACAAGCTTTAACTTTTCTAACATGGCGAGGCTCCTTAAATAGTTTAATCATAGACATGGAATAGCATTAATTCGTGGATTTCTTCTTTTAGGGTTGGTTCGACTTCATGAGGCGGAAGCTGGGAGCCCCATTCAATATCACCCGTTTTGTGGTAGATGCCTTCATAGTGCGCACCATTGTGAAAGAAGGATATTTTCCAGCCTGGCAATTGCGCTTTCTTAAAGAGAGGTTTCCATTGAAAATGAGAAATCATATCATCATTGCCTCCTTGCTTTTATTGATGAAACAATAAATAAACACGACAATACGGAAACAACCTTGAACTTGCTTTTATTGTATCTCATCTGATGAAAAGAGCATAGGAAAAGCATAGATTTCAGAACCGACACGCGAGACGAAAAACAATCAATAGACGTTCGCGTGGTCTGTAGTTGTGTGTGCTGTTTGTGAAAGGTAAGACGCGTAATCCACAATTCTTTTCCCGATCAGCCATTCTGATTTTTTCAAGGACGCATGCTGGAAAATCTCACGGCCTGGGCGAGAATTGGCTTCAAACATCCAGATTGCGCCTGTGTGATCAATGCCTAAGTCAAAACCAATTTCACCAATATGGCCGGGCATATTTTCGTCTATCACCTGACTAAGCGTGATGGCAGTACGAGAAAGCTGTTGCAAAATCTGCAAACGCTTCTTCTCATCAGGAAAGACATCATAGAGTGTTTTGACCGATCCTCCGTGTAACTGATGGGTCGTGACTGTTTGATTTCCTGAAACTTTTGCCGCTGCTGCCGTGACTGTCCAATGACCATACTTATTTTTATTCGTATGAACTCTGAAATCCAGCGGTTGATTGTCTATATGCAGAAGTTCAATGCCTTGTTGGGCAATAATTTCATGAATGACGCAATCTTTTCGCAGCTGTTTGACGAAATGGTCTACTGAATCATATGAAATGGACTTCCCTTTATTCGAACGTACAATGATTCCGTTATGCACTGATTTTAATTGATAAATACCGTCTCCATGACTTCCGTTTGTCGGTTTTAAGTAAATGACATGATGCAGATGGAGGAGTGTTTCTATTTTACTTATAGCGTCCACAGGATCTAATTGTATGGAATGTGGCAGAAAGGACAATGTTCGTTTATCTGTTAATAGTTGCTCATGTATATGCCATTTATTAAAAAAATAAGGGTTGAACCAAGGGATATCGTAGTCTTGAGTGAGTTTCCGCTTTGTATCTTGAATGAAAGCCGACTGAGCAGCCTTTCTACTTGGAAGCCGGTCATAAACAACTGACGGCAGAGGGAGTTGTTTTTTAACCCATCTTTCCTCTTGATAGAGCAATCCTTCTACTATTCCTTTTTCCCAATCAATAGAATGAGTACCAAAAACATATGCAAAACCAGCATGTTGTTTGCAGGATTGCAGCAGCCTGATAAAAAAATCTGATCTTGCTCCTAATGGCTGTGTACTTTGCTCAAAACCTGCGGTGAAAATGCCAATCAGTGGCCCTATAAAGAGTGTATGGTCAGCGATGATGACATCAGCTTTTGATTGGTAAGGAATCAGTAAATCGATGTATAGATCTTTCGATAATAAAATTTTATGTGTTTGTTGATGGTAGGAAATGGTGAAGTCATCTACTAAACGAGACCCCAAAGCAAGAGAATAGATTGCATTCTGCTGTTTAAAATGGATAGGAAGATGAATTGTTTTTTCACTTGTGAGATGAGGGACGATGATGCAGCGATTTCTGTTCATAAGAAGCCTCCTTCGGCTGAGACATCATAGATTGTGCATGTTGAAGAATGAATTGGATCAATTGGTTTTCCTTTTCAGGGTAAGCCTTTAAAAGAGCCGATCGTCCTGGCTTTGATCTTATATTTGATATGAAAAGTCTGCCTTCATTTGTATGAAGTAAATCTACAGCGAACTCAAAGCATGGAGAGTAAGTTTTATCTATATATGCTGGGAGAGATGACTGAATGGATGCAATATCATCTAATAGGAGCTCTTTGATGTGTGGCTGCAATGAATGTAAGTAGTGGTCAAAGCCTACCACATGATTTGAATTTTGTGCATTGCTTAAAAGGCTATTTTCCACAGGTGATTTTGTGTGAATCCCCATGCTATTCCATTGATTTTGTGAATCTTTCATAAGAAAAACTCTAATTTCATTGAATAAAAAATCTTTTTGATCACTCGTGTTAAAAAATTGAAGAAAATATCGGCCTACAAACTTTTTGCACCAGCGTTCAACTTCTGATGGACGAGAAAATGTGATGACCTGCTCGGAACTTAGCTGAACAGTGAATGTTGTTTTGTCTTTTAAAGAAATGAAGTAAGTAGATGCTGCTTGCTGTTGAGAGAGTGGCTGCATTTTACAATATCCACCACTCCTTACCATATTGAGCAGGTCCGAGGGCTCTTTCAATAATGAGCATACAGGTAAATATGGCTGTAAAGAAGGAAGGAGACGGAGCTGCTCAAATAGCACCATTTTATTTGGGATTCCAGTATTCAAAAAAATTGTTTTTGGATACATTTTTAGCCATTCCATGATTGGTTTAGCTTGTTTAGATTGTGCGTCATGCTGGTAAAGACATCGATCGTAAATCAAGTCTGGAATTTGAAATTCTGCTGCTGCAAACCCTTTGTCATTCGTATATTTTTGACCTTGTATCAAATTCGAAGCAGGCTTTAAATCAAGAGGTGTAAAACGAACAACCTCTAAATCAAAAGATGAGGCAGCTTTGGCGAGCTGACGTGTGAATGCCTCTTCATGCTGCGGAGAAAGGGCCACAATACCTAACGTTGACTTCATTAAAAAACACCTTCTTTTCAATTTCATTTTTTACCATCAGAAAAACACTTTTTCATGATTTTACAGAAACCTTGCGCTCCTTTATCATTACGACAGATTGCTTTATCATATGTCTCGCTGCATGCTTCATTTGCTTGGAATCTTGACAACAACTATAATACGTATAGATTAAAACAATAAACATCGGGTGTTGTTTGAAAGGTAGATGACGACTTTGAATATATTCACAACGTTTATCTTTATGATTGTTATAGGAGCAGTCATAGGAGCAGCGACAAACCATCTTGCAATTAAAATGCTTTTTCGTCCTTATAAGCCATATTACTTATTTGGAAAACAGCTCCCATTCACACCAGGGCTCATTCCTAAAAGAAGAGATGAAGTAGCCAAGCAGGTTGGTGTCATGGTTATGGAGCATTTGCTTACGCCAGAAGGTATTCAAAAACGAATTGAATCATCGGAGGCAAAGCAAGAGATCATGTATACAGTCCATCAATATATTGACAGGGGCGCTGATATGGAGATAACAGTGCTCTCCTTGTTAGAAAGATTTGGCGTTCCGCAGGCTGACGTAAAAGCAGATGAATGGCTCCATCAGTGGTCTGATCAGAAGCTCGGTTCACTGCTTGAAAAATATGATCAGCAAATTTTATCTGAATGGATCCCTTCGGAAGTGGAAAATAAAATCTCTTCAAAAATTCCAGATGCAGCAGATTATATTTTAAAGAGGGGCATTCATTACTTTGAAAGTGAAGAAGGCAAAGCAAGACTTGGCAATATGATTGATGATTTCTTAAAGGAACGAGGAATGCTCGGCAGTATGGTCCAAATGTTTCTTGGGAATTCAAGCTTAATTGACCGTGTACATCCTGAAATCATCAAGTTTTTAAAAAATGCAGAAACAAAAAGGTTTTTATCAGATTTGCTTGTTCAAGAATGGGACAAGGTAAAGCAGTTTTCTCTTCATGAGCTTGATGAAAAATGGAATGTGAAGGAGCTTGTATTTAGTGTGAAAAGACAATTGCTATCCCATTTCTCTACAAAGATGATGTTAGACCGACCAGTTGGAGCTTATGTCAGTGCTGTAGCGGATGATCTCAAAACACAATTTGCGCCAGTGCTGATTGATAAGGGGATTAAAGCGGCATCGAATGCTTTAGAGGGTCTGCTCGCAAAGCTTCAATTTGAAGAAATCATTCGTGAGCAAATTGAACTTTTCCCACTTGAAAAAATGGAAGAGCTTGTGATCAGCATTTCCAGTAAAGAGCTCAAGATGATTACCTTTCTAGGCGGTCTTTTAGGCGGAACGATTGGCGCTATCCAAGCTATTTTTGTCACGCTATTCTAAGACCAGCTAGAGAAATTTTGATGAATTCATTGTATATATGTGAAACGAAAGCCATAGTTTGTTATAGTGGAGTGGTGTCCCCGATCATATCGGTGATAACGGATAGAAAGGAGACATAACATGTCTGTAAATCTTTATGATGTTGCATATGACCTTGAAAAAGCACTGCGTCATAGCGAAGAATATTCAACTTTAAGAAACCTTTATGATGAGGTAAACGAGGATGAGTCCTCTAAAAGAATGTTTGAGAACTTTCGTGACATTCAAGTAAACCTTCAACAAAAACAAATGACTGGTCAAGAGATTACACAAGAGGAAGTGGAGCAAGCTCAAAAAACGGTTGCGCTTGTTCAGCAGCACGATAAAATCTCTCAGTTGATGGAAGCAGAACAACGCGTGAGTGTTCTCATCGGTGAATTAAATAAAATTATCATGAAGCCTCTTGAAGAGCTTTATGGAAATGCAGAAGAAAATTAATTGAAAGGGCGATAAAATTCGCCCTTTTTTTATTTAACATCTCTTCTGTATATCTTTTAAAAAAAGGTTGTCGAAGCTCAAAAATTCTGCGATAATATTTATTGAAAGTGCTTTCAAAAAAGCACTCTCGTGATCAATTGGGTGCGTTTCACTTGGGATTTGCGGCGATCAGCCAAATGAGAGAGAAGCGCTTCTGGGAGAAACGCAAAGCATAAGGGGATCTGATATAAGCAACGCTTTGGTGTGTGAAAGATAAGGGGATCATGGGGAGCTTCATCACCCCATTGTTACGCATCCAAACCATACATAAAAAAAAGCCTAGGGGTAGGCTTTTTTTATTTATCGTTGATTCATCAAGCAGGGGTTGTTTCAACTGCATGTTCTAAAGCACCAAGCTAGGGCATATCCTCATCTTAAGTACAGTCATCAAGAAGGGGGATGCCTCAGTGTCAAAAAAACTACTAGCACTCAATATAGATGGAACGTTACTTCGTTCCAATGGAAAAATTCATTCCGCTACAAAAGAAGCTGTGGAATATGTAAAGAAAAAAGGGGTTTATGTGACGATTGTCACGAATCGGCATTTTCGGGCAGCACAAAAAATCGCCAAAGCGTTGAAGATTCCAAATTCAACTCTTGTGACGCATAGTGGTGCTTTTATCGCTGATAAACTTGATGAGCCGCTGCATGTGAAGAAATTAACGGAAGAAAAAACATTTAATCTTGTGCAAATTCTTGAAAGTTTTGATTGTAATGTCCGCTTGCTGCATGAAAAATTCTCTATCGGCAACCGGAAAAAAACACAGTCTCAACTGATGGGAAAGACGTTGATCCATCCGTCTGATCCGATTTTTTATCCCGTTCAATTTGTAGAATCGTTAAGTGATATGCTGATGGATGAACCGGTCAGCACACCAGTGATTGAAGTATATTCGACCGCAGAGCTTCAGCCTGAGATTTACAAGACCATTCAACAAGCATTCCCATCTGTCGATCTCATTAAGATCAGTGATGAGAAAATGAATATCGTATGCAAAGGGGTATCAAAAGAAGCAGGACTTTCTCTTTTAAGCTCAGCGCTAGGTTTTACTTTAGAAGATACGGTCGTCATCGGCCACGGGCCAGATGACATTCCAATGCTTGAGTTAGCTGGCTTAGGTGTCGCTATGGGAAATGCACCTCATTCGGTCAAGCGTAAAGCCGATTGGGTGACACGGTCTCACGATGAACAGGGCGTCGCTTATATGATCAAAGAATACTTTAGAATGCAGCAAAGGGAAGGCTTTTTACATCAATTCGATATTAAACGATAATACGGTGAAGACCCTGTCCATCAAGAAATGACAGGGTCTTCATCTGTTCCCTTCATTGCTTTTCCTAGATGAATTTTGTAAAATGAAACAAGTTTGAAGATAAAGGTGATACGATGCGAATTTTAATTAAAGGGCTGTCAGATGAGCGATTTCATCGCCCGCTTGTCAATATAGCAAACTTATTTGAAGAAGATAGTGAAGTGCTGTTTGATCTAGACGAACTGGATGATGGTTTAGTGATGGTGTTTAGCTGGAAAGAAGAACGAGGAATGATTGAAGCATCTGGCCATATCGCTGGATCAGAAATAAACAGTCGTTTTTCAAGAGATGTGCCAGAGGGCTTAAGCGATAAGGACCGCTGGAAGCAAATCAAAAACACAGTGCTCTCTGTTTATTTACACCTGCTTCAGGAGCATACAGGAATGACACAAAAATGGGGGATTCTCACCGGGATACGCCCTACGAAATTACTTCACAAGATGCTAAGAGAAGGCATGACAAAGGAAGAAGCACATGCGGCGTTAAAGCGTGATTACTTGATTCATGATGAAAAAATTGATTTGATGCAGGAGATTGTCGACCGTCAGCTTCAAGCGATTCCAGATCTGTATGACCTTCAGCAGGAAGTGAGTATTTATATTGGCATTCCTTTTTGCCCAACAAAATGTGCTTATTGCACGTTCCCTGCTTATGCCATTAAAGGACAAGCTGGAAGAGTGGGAACGTTTCTGTTCGGTCTGCATTATGAGATGCAAAAAATGGGCGCATGGTTAAAAGAACACGGGATCAAAGTGACGACCGTTTATTTTGGCGGAGGCACGCCAACGAGTATCACAGCGGAAGAAATGGATTTACTGTATGAAGAAATGTATCGCTCTTTTCCTGATGTGAAACATATTCGAGAAATTACTGTAGAAGCAGGACGTCCTGATACGATTTCGCCTGATAAGCTAGAGGTGCTAAACCGCTACAATATTGACCGGATTAGCATCAACCCGCAATCATATGAGAATGAAACACTGAAAGCCATTGGCCGGCATCATAGTGTGGAAGAAACGATTGAAAAGTATCATTTATCAAGACAGTACGGCATGAATAATATTAACATGGACTTAATCATTGGTTTACCTGGAGAAGGGCTAAAGGAATTTCAGCACTCCTTGCAGCAGACCGAAGAACTAAGGCCTGAATCTTTAACTGTGCATACACTTTCCTTTAAAAGAGCGTCTGAGATGACGCGCAATAAGGAGAAATATCAAGTGGCAGACCGTGAAGAAATCACACGTATGATGGATGAAGCGGTCGCTTGGACGAAAGCACATAAATATCATCCATATTATTTATATAGACAAAAAAACATCTTAGGGAATCTCGAAAATGTCGGGTATTCATTAGATGGACAGGAAAGTTTGTATAATATCATCATTATGGAAGAAGTCCAGACGATCATTGGCATTGGATGCGGCGCAGCCAGTAAATTTATTGATCCGCGATCAGGAAAAATTACGCAGTATGCCAATCCAAAAGATCCAAAATCGTATAATGATCGCTATGAGCACTATACGGAAGAGAAAATTCGATTCCTTGAGTCATTATTTGTTTCTCACGTTTAAACACTGCGGTGACGCAGTGTCTCAGATTGTTGACAAAGGGCTAAAATGATCTTTATTTTAGCCCTTTGTCTTCTTTTCAGCGTGATATGAAAACCCTTGAAGTCTAGGAAGGACGAGTACCGGAGCGGAGCGAATTTGACATTCGTGAGCACCGGAACGCAGGACTGACACCGAATACGAGGGTTTGTCTACAAGCTGAAAGGGCCCTTTATTCGGGACCCTTTTTGGTTAAATGGTTGTTTCTTTTTTCACTTTTGGTTTTTCTATTTTCCATTTGAAAATTTTGTTTAGGATGTGATAGATGCGCTTAGATTCTTTCGTTACAAGGGGTCCTAAAATCGCAAGGATTAAGACGTATAATGCAGCAAATGGCTTCAATGTAGCGGCAAGCCCGCCTGCAATGCCAAGCTCAGCTACGATGATTGAAAACTCTCCTCTTGAGACGATGGTTAATCCAATATTAGAAGAGGCTTTATGAGAAAAACCAGCTCTCCTTCCAGCGAACATACCGGCAGTGAAGTTCCCAATTAAGGTGAGAATCACAGCGCCGATCGCAAGCCAGAAGGCGTCTCCTAATGTAAATGGATCAATACTCAGACCGAAGCTGAAGAAGAACATTGCCCCAAAGAAATCTCTAAATGGAACAACGAGATGTTCGATGCGGTCAGAATGCTCTGTTTCTGAGAAAACAAGGCCAAGTAAGAGAGCACCAATTGCCTCTGCTACATGGATCGTCTCTGAGAAACCAGCGACAAAGAACAAAGCGGCAAAAATCACAATGATGAACACTTCGTTTGAACGGATATCGAAAAGCTTGTTTAATCGTTTTGGCAGCTTACGCGCGATGATAAAGAAAAGCATCATATAACCAAAAGCGATTAAAATAGATAATAAGGCACCGCCAACAGATGTGGCATCTCCAAGGACAAGACCTGATACGACGGATAAATAAACGGCAAGGAAAATATCCTCAAACATAATAATCCCAAGAATTAATTCTGTTTCAGGGTTCGCTGTCCGTTTCAAATCCACAAGGACTTTGGCAACAATAGCACTAGATGAAATAGTGATAACCCCTGCCATAATGAGAACCTCGAGGAATCCAAATCCTGTCATAAAACCATAAAGCAGTCCTAGGCTAAAGTTGATCAAAATGTAAATAGTTCCGCCGACTGCAATGGATTTGCCCGATTTCATGAGCTTTCCGACAGAGAACTCAAGTCCAAGGTAGAAAAGAAGGAACAAGACACCCATTCTACCAAAAAACGAAATAATTTCCGTGCTTTCGATAAATTTCAAATCAATGATCCCGATGGTCGGAGCGTGCGGACCAACAATCATTCCGAGAACGATGAGAAAAGGAATGATAGAGAATTTAATTTTATTGGCAATTAAGCTGGCAATGGCGATGAGAATCAGCGCCGTCCCAACTTCAAAGACTAAATGATCCATTCATCACTCTCCCCCTCTAGAAAGAAAATCACGTATCAATCGCTTCAAGTGTTTTCTTTCGCCTGAAATGACCATCGTATCATTTGCTTGAATAATCGAATCAGCGCCCGGGTTGAGTAATTTTTCATTTGTATGTTTAATGATTGCAATCACGGTTACTTCATAATTTTGTCTCACATCTAAATCACCGAGTGTATGTCCAACCGCTTTTGCGCCTTTTTCCACCTTAAACCATTCAATGATCAAGTCATTGAAGGCCATTTCAATGGTTTCAAGGGCCTGCGGCTTATACACCATACCGCCGATAATCGCAGCGATTTGCCGGGATTCAGCATCATCGAGAGAAATGGTGGACAGAACTTCCTCTGGATCATCATCGTCAAAGCGATAAATCTCCCGTCTGCCATCATCATGAATCACAATCGTCATCTTTTCTCTATTTCTCGTTTCAATTTCAAATTTCTTTCCGATCCCTGGAAGATCATTTTCTTTAATGTTCATTTTATCCCTCCGAATATGATAGGTTGTGTTTTTCATATAGTGAATACGGATGAAATAAAATGAATCAGTAGAGGTAATTTGATTGACACATAATGGGGATCGCACACTTCATTTCCAAAAAACATAGATCAATGGATAATGCTGTTGATGGAGCTCGCTTTAAAAGAAAAGCTTTTGGATCAACCATTGATAATCTGTGCTTTAACAGAATAGATTAGGCATGTTTTTTTGAAAATGGAGGTGTCTTCACTGCGTTTATTTCTTCATCATAGATGGATGGAGAAATAAAATGGGATGTGCTCGCTTCTGCCTGTGAAGCAAAAACGACATTTGAAAAGGGAGAAAACATGACGATGAAGCTAACCAATATGAGTATGGAACACCTTATCAATCATCCTCCCCCTTTCAAATCATTTTTTTTTCTCATTTTACTATATAAAAATATATTTCTTGTTTCAACAATTATGCTTATTTTAGTATCAATTGATCTTGAAATTTTTTATTCAGATGAAAAGGAATTACTCGATGGAAAGGGAAGTAAGTCATAAGCTGATAAGAAAGAGGGGAATGGATGATGACATATATCAATTGTCAGTTAGACGGGGATATTTTTGAAATCGTTTTCAATAGGCCTGAAGCTTATAATTCATTTCATGTTGACATGTTTGCTGAATTGAAGGAAGCATGTGATACAGCGGGGGAAAGCAGTGCAAAAATCGTTGTGATCAAGGGAATGGGAAAAGGGTTTTCGGCCGGCGGAGATATTGGAATGATGCTGAAGCAGGATCGTGAAGAAGATTTTCATCGTGTGATGGATTTGATCGAGGGAATTACACTATCTCTAGCCCGAATGAAAAAAGTGACGATTGCGCTTGTCCACGGGGCAGCGGCGGGCCTTGCTTTTAGCTTTGCTCTAAGCTGTGATTATTTGTTTATGCATCAGGATGCAAAACTCGCCATGAATTTTAATGGAATAGGCTTAATTCCAGATGGCGGAGGACATTTTTTCCTCACAAAAAGAGTAAGTGAACAAACTGCCAAACAATTGATTTGGAGCGGACAAAAGCTGTCGGCTCAAGAAGCGCTCGAGCTTCGTCTCGCAGATGGCGTGTTTCAGGATGAGGTCGATACGTATCAAAAAATGTGTGTGAAGCCGTTTATAAACATGCCGCTTCAAGCTTTTATTGAAACAAAGATGATCTATTTCCAGCAGTCAGAATCACAGCTGTTAGCAGTTCTTCAAAAGGAGCGGGCGGCACAGGCAAGATTGAGGCAAAGTCATGATCACAAGGAAGGCATCCAGGCCTTTTTAGAAAAAAGACGTCCTGTGTTTCAGAAAGTATAAACGAATGCCGGCTTCAGCGTGTAGACAAACCCTCGCATTCGGTGTCAGTCCTGCGTGCCGGTGCTCACGAATCTCAAATTCGCTCCGCTCCGGTACTCGTCCTTCCTAGACTGCAAAGGTTTTCTATCACGCTGAATAGAAGACAAAGGGCTAAAATAAAGATCATTTTAGCCCTTTGTCAACAATGTGAGGCCGGCGAATGCCGGCTTTTTTAACGTTCAAATAAAAGAAGTTTGCCTGCATCATCAACGAGACGATGAGAATGCTTCGTGTATTGCTGTTCGATTAAGCGATGACGCCCTAATTCCTTCGCCTTTTCATCACTATCTGTTGTGATTTTTTCATTTAATAAGGTCTCACCTGACCGATCAAATACGGTTAAAAAGTATGCTTTTTCCATTCTTCATCTTCCTTTCCTCTGTTTTTTAATGTAATTAAACAAGGGATAAGACAAAACCTCTTTTTTGCCTTTAAAAATGTGTTTTTTAGAAAGAGAGTGATAGAACGTGCATTCGCAAAAATGGCGTGATAAAATATGGACAACTACAGTATCGGACAAGGAGATAGACGTTTGACTAAGCTCACCTTTATTCATGCCGCAGATCTTCATTTAGACAGTCCATTTGCGGGAATGTCGCATATACCAAGCCAAATATTTAAGCGGCTCAAAGAAAGTACATTTCAAAGTGCCAAGAACATGTTTGAACTCGCTATTGATCGAGCAGTAGACTTTGTGCTGCTGAGCGGAGATTTATTTGATGAATCAAATCGCAGCCTGAAAGCACAGCTTTTTTTAAGACAGCAGTTTCTAAGGCTGCAAACACACGGGATTGAAGTCTTTATTATTTACGGTAACCATGATCATTTAGGCGGTGAATGGACACCGATTGAGTGGCCAGAGAATGTTCACGTTTTCTCGAGTCATACGCCAAGTGAGCAATCTTTTTATAGAGGGGATCAGCTTGTCGCAAGTATTTATGGGTTTAGCTACAAAGAGCGGGCTGTCTATGAAAATATGACATCTCATTACGTTAAAACGACAGATGCTGCCTATCACATCGCCATGCTTCACGGCACATTAGCGGGTCAAGAAGGACATGATGCGTATGCGCCATTTCAGCTTCAGCAGCTCCTTTCGCGGGATCTCGATTATTGGGCGCTTGGACATATTCATAAGAGAGCCCTTCTCCATGAAGACCCATTTATTATTTACCCTGGGAACATGCAGGGCAGACATATAAAAGAAACGGGAGAGAAAGGCTGTTACTTTGTTCACCTCTCCGAAGATTCTGAGACAGCGGAGTTTATTTGGTGTGCAGATGTCATCTTTGAGACATTGACAATAGACATCACAGAAACGGTTCATATGACGGACTTGGTGACGCTTGTAGAAAGAAAGATCAATGAACTGAAAGCGCAGGGTGTTCCTCATTTTGTGAAAATTGAATTGACTGGTGATGCGCCTGCTTACTTTGAGCACACGCAGCTTGAGGTGCTCGAGGAGCTGATGGCTGTTCTTCATGAGCAAGAAGAAGATGAAGACGTGTTCGTTTGGGTGATGTATATTGACTGCCGAACAAACGAGGATGTCGTCTATCCAGAAGATTTCTTTTTGAAAGAACTGACATCAGAAATTGCACAGTTTGAGGCATATGAAGAGCTGCTCTCACCGATCAAGCGTCACCCAACCTATAGGAAGTCAGGGAAAGTTCTCACAAAAGAGGACGAAGTGGATATAAAAGAAGAAGCACAAAGATTGCTGACAGAACAGCTGAAGCAATTATGAGAAAAGGAGAGGCATGATGAAAATACGTTCACTCCATATTGCGAATTTCGGGAAATTTTCAAATCGAACCTTTCACTTTTCTGGCGACGGTTTTCAGCTAGTTTATGGCCTGAATGAATCGGGGAAAACGACATTGAAGGCGTTTATTGAATCGATGTTATTTGGTTTTTCAAAAAGCAAGATGTATAAGCCGAAGCAGGGGTCTTTTTATGGTGGATCTCTCACTTGTGTAGATGAGGAGTTAGGTGTCATTCATATTGAGAGAACGTCCGATCAAGGCGGTCAAGCACAGGTGTTATTACCAAATGATGAAGTGAAAGGCGAAGCTTTTCTACGCACTATTTTAAAGGGAACGGACCGCAGATTATTCCAATCAATTTATTCATTTGATGTGTTTGGACTGCAAAATGTCCAAGCCTTAAGCCAAGATCAAATCGGTGAATTTCTACTCTTTTCAAGTTTATTTGGTTCAGATGCGGCCTCAAAGATGGATAGCAGGCTGCTAAAGCTGCAGGAGCAGCTATTTAAACCAAATGGACGCAAGCCGGAATTAAACCAGCAGCTTGATCGTTTAAAAGAGCTGACAGGCCAGCTGAAACAAGCCAAATTGGTAGAAGGCCGTTATGCCGAAAAGAAACGGGAGCATTCTGAATTAACGGAGAGTATAGAAAAGCTTCAAAATGAAATGAAACAGGTAGAAGAAAATATTCATCAACTGACGGAACACATTCGACTGTATCCCATGATAGAGAACAAGGTGGAGCTAAAAAAAGAATTGGGGCATTATCCAGAACGAGTCAAACGATTTAAACAAGAAACAGAGCATGAACTTGATAAACTAGAATCACACCTTCACCCGAAAAAAGCGCAATTGACGGCACTGAAGCAGAAATTAGATCAATTGCAAACCTCGCTGGCCCAAATGCAACCACTCTATGAAAATGATACGTTAATGGAGATGAAACGTGTCGTCGATGAATCGTCTGAGGCTGAGCTTGTGATGAAGCGCTTAGCAGAAGGTAAAGCAGAGCGTGATTCACTGAAACAAAAAATAGAAGAAGCGACAGCGAAGCTGAGGTGGCAGCGTCCAATTAAGCTGGATCAGATTGATGACTCACTTGATTTTGAGTGGGAATTAAAGGAGGCTGTCAGCCAATACGTTCGTTTAATGGATAGAAAAGGGCAGCTGGATGACCGATTTGATCAAGCAAGACATGAGCTAGAAGAAGCGGAAACCGCTCTAAAAGGATTAAAGGAACAGCAGGTCAGGCAGCAGGGCACAGAAGATGTCAGAGGAACAAGAACGAAAGAGAAACAGGTTCATTCCCGGGCGTGGTTACTCCCGGTCATGTTTATGTTTGATGCGGTGATCCTGCTCGTATTATTTTTTTTAGCAGAGTGGTGGGTGACATTCCTCTTTGCAGTGTTTTCTGTTTTTGTCTTCATTGCCATTTATCCATTCATTAAACTTTCTCAAATGAGGCGAGGAAGCGGCGGAGAGACCTCTGATTCCTTTCAGGTCCAAGCAGCTTCAGCTGAAACGCTTGTGAGGCAAAAGGAGCTTCTGTACGAAAGAATCATCCGGCAATATGAAGACTGGGAGCTAGAGCTGGAACCGGTCCAACAGCAAGTAGAGGAAATGAAAAGACAGCTGGGCTTGTCCTCAGAGCTTTCTTTCCTCGTAGAAGCCTTCCATATCCTGAAACAATTAAAAACGAACACAGCAGCATATGAGGAGCTTACTCGGGAAATAGACGTGCTCGCCGACCAGCATTCAATCTACGAGCGTAGAGTGTTAGCGTTAAGCAGCATACTTCAAAGAAATGAAGGAACCATTCAAAAGAACATCTCAGCCTTTCAAGAGATATTGAAAGATGAGGCGAAAAGAGAAAAAGAACGCCAGGCATTGAACGTATCCATTCAACATGTGGAGCAGCAGCTGACAACGCTAGAAGGGGAAATTCAATATTACGAAAAACAAATTGGCGAGCTTTTTCGTCAAGTAGAAGCGGAGTCAAAAGAAGATTACCAAGTACTTTCCCATCTATCTAAAGAATACCGGGAGCGGCTGTACAATTTGCAGCAGCTGAACCAAGAGCTGCATAGAAGCGGCAGTTTTAATGAGGAAGAATGGATTGCTCGGAAAGGATTACGCCTCCTTGAGGAGGAATGCGCAGAAGCGAAGCAGCATCTACATGACATTCAACTGAACTTGAGGAATATGGAAAAGCGCTTAGCAGAACTAGCAGTGGACATCCGGCAAATAGAAGCATCAGGTACGGTGTCTGATTTGACTCATCAGCTTGCAGCCGAGCAGGAACATGCAAAGCACCTTGCGAAAAAATGGGCAGCTATTCAGCTTGTCCGCTCCGTCATTCGAGAAAAATTGAATGAACATAAAGAAACAAGGCTGCCAGCGCTCCTTCAAAGAGCTTCCAGCTTTATTCAGCCGTTAACAAATGATCGATATGAAGCCATTTTATTTTCAACTGAAGATGACCGGCTGATTGTAAAAAGGGTGGATGGACGAATATTCCGCCCAGAGGAGCTTTCGCAGGCAACATGTGAACAAATCTATCTCGCGATTCGTTTTGCGCTCGCTTTGTCTCATCAGCAAGATTGTCAGCTCCCATTTATGATGGATGACAGCTTCGTTCATTTTGATCATGTTCGCCTAGGAAGAGTGCTGGAGATGATGAATAAAATGACTCGTTTTGAGACACAGCTGTTTTATTTCACCTGTCATCATCATATGAAGCAAGCAGCAGAAGAGAGCCAGATTACGAGTTTAGCAGTTGAATGATTGACAAATAATGACTTATGTTATACTTATATGAGCAGAAATATGGAAGGAGCTTTTATTGAATGGCTAAAGGGATCATGACCTATGATGTCGGCGAACAAGTTGACCTGCATTTATTAATTAAATCATCTACTAAAGGGATTGCAAGTAATGGCAAACCATTTTTAACATTAATTCTTCAAGATCAAAGTGGGGATATTGAGGCGAAGCTATGGGATGCAAAGCAGAATGATGAACTCACATATGCCGCGCAAACCATCGTGAAGGTAGTAGGTGACATTCATCATTATCGCGGGAGGAATCAGCTGAAGCTTAGGAATATACGCCCTGTTGCTGAAAACGAGCAAATTCGAATTGATGATTTTCTCGAAACAGCTCCTATTCCAAAACACGATATGATGGATACGATTATGCAATATATCTTTGATATGAAAAACCCTAATATTCAGCGTGTCACACGGCATTTGCTGAAGAAATACGGACAGGAATTTGCTGATTATCCAGCAGCGACAAAAAATCATCACGAATTTGTCTCAGGTCTCGCCTATCACGTGGTGTCCATGCTGCATTTAGCGAAATCAATTGTTGACCTATACCCATCACTTGATCGAGATCTTTTATATTCTGGCATCATTCTTCATGATTTAGGGAAAGTAAAAGAGCTTTCGGGTCCAGTCTCAACCACATATACAGTTGAAGGGAATTTAATTGGACATATTTCGATTATGGTGACAGAAATTGCGAAAGCTGCAGAAGAGCTTGGCATTGATTCAGAAGAAATTCTGATTTTACAGCACTTAGTACTGAGTCATCACGGAAAAGGAGAGTGGGGCAGCCCGAAACCACCAATGGTGAAGGAAGCCGAAATTCTCCACTATATTGATAATTTAGATGCGAAGATGAATATGATGGATCGTGCGCTTGAGCATGTGAAGCCAGGAGAATATACAGAACGTATTTTTGCTCTAGAGAATCGTTCATTTTATAAACCAACCTTTCATGATCAATAACAATGTCAAAACGTCCGTTTATGCGGGCGTTTTTTTCATAACTTGTCTTCTTCTCGCATAAGCATGTAACACAAAGGAAGAGAGAGCAGTTCTGAAAAAAGGAGGCGATGAAAAAATGTTGTTTTTTCCATGGTGGGTGTATGCATGTATCATTGGCATTATTTTCTGTGCGTATAAATTAATGACAACGGCCAAAGAGGAGCAAGAAATTGATCAATCCTTTATTGAAAAGGAAGGAGAAATTTTTATCGAGCGAATGGAACAAGAAAGAGAGCGCAGACGTCAAGATCAGCAAGTGAAAAGATCACAGGATACGGCGGCACATGAAGATCACTCGATTGCTTAATCAGGTCATATAAAAACCCCTCTGCACGATCACGGCAGAGGGGTTTTTTGTGATTACTGGTTTTGTTGAGGTTGTTGATTTTGTGCGGGTTGTTGAGACTTTTCTTTGAATGTGTTTTCAAGTTCTTTATCTTTTACTTTCACATCGGCATCTTTCACCAATTTGTTTAAGATCGTTTGGATTTCATTTGTGTCTGCTTGTTTTTGATTAAGTAGTTCTTTTTTCAAGTCTGCTTTCATGTCATCGTATTTACCGCGTTCTTCGGTCTTTTTAATGATATGGTAGCCAAATTGTGATTTCACTGGTTTGCTGATTTCATTCACCTTTAGTTTGAAAGCAGCTTTACTGAAGTTCTCGTCCATTTGACCTTCTTTTGCGAACCAGCCTACATCGCCGCCTTGTGCTGCTGAAGCCGTGTCAGTTGAATATTCAGACACAAGGGCATCCCATTTTTCACCTTTATCTAATTTCTTTTCCACTTCGTCAGCTGTTTTCTTATCAGCTACTAAAATGTGGCTCGCGCGGATTTTTCCTTTTAGGTCATCGTAATACGCTTTTACTTCTTTATCAGTGATTTTGATGTTAGCTTTGGCAGCCTTTTGAGTCAGCAGCTCATATTTTACTTGATCTTTGATGTAATCTTTTCCGAATTCATCTTGAAGTTGTTTTAAACGATCTTCACCAAGTGTCTTTTTATATTCTTCCATTTTCTTATCAATTTCTTTATCTGATACTTTGTATTTGTCAGCAAGAACCTTTTGTTGAACAAGTAGGTTTAAAGCATCTCCACCTGCTTGTTTCTTAAGAGTTGTATAAAGTTCTTCTTTTGTGACATCTCCTGATTTTGTTGTTGCGATTACATCTTTATCACCGCTACTGCATGCGCCAAGAGTTAAAACACTTACTGCTGTTACAGCTGCTAAAGCCATTTTTTTCATTCAAAAAACACTCCTAATCTTTCCAATTTATTTATCATTGTTTGTATCATAACATATTGTGACACGCTGTAAAAAGAAATGCAAATGGGAGGGCATTCGTCTAGTCAAAAATTTGCGCGCCACATACACATATAGTGATCACAAAAAGGAGGCTGAATTATATGGGAGCAGGATATTCTAATGGGTTTGCTTTATTGGTCGTGCTATTCATTTTGCTGATCATCGTTGGTGCAGCATATCTTTACTAATTAAATCGCTGTTACAGAAAGGAGCCGTCCTGTCATGCGTGCGGGCGGTTCTTTTTTCAAACGATGACAGGTGCCTAAACGTTTTCAATTTTTCTGCATACACTGTGCTTAGAACAGAGGAAGAACTGGCAGGAGGTGTTTTCACATGGGAGGAGAAGTCTTTGCTGGCGGTTTTGCACTAGTCGTCGTGTTATTCATCTTATTGATCATTATCGGTGCATCTTGGATTTGCTAATAGATCATAGAATACAAAAAGCTGCCCTCAAACTGGCAGCTTTTGCTTTGATCTTAAATAGAAATGGTAATTTCAACAAATGATGAGATAAGTAAGATCAGTATCGATACATTGATAAAGCGAAACACCTTATCTTGCCGTTCTTCAGGAATCTCTCTGACAAGGCATAATGTATTAGTAAGCCTGTTTATTGAATACACAATAAACGCGGCAAAGACGATGAAGTAAAATAAAACTATCGGAGATCCCCCCTCTCTATGCTATTCCCATACTACATTACCAAATTTTTTATGAAAAAGATAGAAGTTGGCTTTAAAAACCTCATGATGAGGAAGTTTGGTCAACTAAAATATCAAACTCGTCTTGGGCTTGATCAATGATACAGGATTTTGGTGCTTTTAGCAGTTTCCATGCAAATAAAAAATCAGGCAAACAATAGCCTGCATGAATACTTGCAATGATGATAAAATAGTGTGCGTACATTGGAAACGCCATGCCTAAAAAAAAGTAAACAGGTGAGATGACACAAAACGGGCTGAGCAGTGAGAAAAGCATCACTCTCTTTGGCACGCGCTGCCAGCAATTTCGTTTAAATAACGTCATTTTTTTCTTGTTTTTCATCACTGGAATCAAGTGAACCACACGGTGGACAAGCAATGTCGCAAGTAAAAGCACAGCAAAAAGCGGTGCATTGTGACTGCTTAGTCTCGTTTCAGGATGAGTCAGTTGAAAACATAAAAAAGCCATAATGAAAAAAAGTACAGCAAGACTTATAGCTGAAATCACCATTCTCGTATAACCATAATCCTTTTCAAGATTAATGGTCTTCCAACAATTCATTTTCATCCTTCCAATCTAAAATCTAATTGAATATCTCCAGATAATTTACTCTTCCTGAGGATAAAAATCAATGGTTTTTATGAAAAAAAATAAAATGTTGCATTCATATGGAATAAAGAGAGGAAACTTTGGATTTTTCAAGAAAAAAAGACATAAGGGGGAGGTTCGTCTCTTTCGTCAATGAGTCATTTCGGCTAAAATAGAAAGACTAAGAGAAAGAGGGAACGTACATGAGTATTGAGGAACGAATGAGCCAACTCGAATATTATATGGAACTTTTACTGACGGCGACAGATATGAGCCGTTATCCATATTATGCGCTATTGATCCTGCAGCGTGTATCGAAAGAAGAAGCAGAGGATATTGAGCGTATTTGTGCTGAGCTTTCAGATGAAATGGACAAGCAAAAAGCACAAGGCTATGTCATGTTTGACGATCTCCTTGCGCTTTTTGCGGGACAGTTAATTGAAAAGCTGGATGTTCATGAGACAATATTTGCTTTACATGATCAAGGGCTGTTTCAGCCGTTAATGAATGAATTTATAAAGATCATTAAACAATTTGATTTGATTTAGCCGCTTTTTCTGCTGCCTCAGCTGAGTCTTCGAGTTCCTCAGGCTTTTTCGTGATTTTTCCACGCTCATTCAAAAAGTCCTTCTCAATGTTTGAAAACGATTTCTCAAAAATCTCCATGAAGTCCTCACCATAAATGTTTCGGATAATACACATCATTTCTAAAATTTCAGGGAACTTTCCGTAAATGTCATGAAGCGGCTGTGCGCCTTTGACAATACCAGTTCGGGCCGGGTCGAAATCTTCGAGTAGTTTATGGAATGTCTCTTCGCCTTTTGGCGTTAGCTCAATATACGTATTGCGTTTATCGTTTAACTTTTTAGAAAATTTCAAAAATCCTCTTTCTTCCAGTTTTTTGGAGAAGTTAAACGCAGTTGATACATGCATGACGCCAAACTTTGCAATTTCTGATATTGAAGCTCCTTTTAATTGATACGCAATCCACAAAATATGATGTTCATTAATATTCAGGTTATACGGTTTGATCCACTGCTGCCAGTCTTTCTCAATGGATTTCCAAAGAGCTTTGCTCAATTGGGCCATTCTTTGACTGAATAAAAGTGCTTCTTTTACATCGAAAGGCTGTTCCGAATGATTCATCCATTTCACCTACTTCTCTTTTTCTTGTAATTCTATTATGCCAATAAAATAAAGATTAATAAAGCTGAAAATTCAAGAATTTTTAAAAGTCATGAAAAACATTGACAAAATAACCTTTTTTCAACAAAAAAAGTGCGGGATACGCACCCCGCACACTTTTGTAAACGAATATTTATTTGTGAGTATATTAGTTTTGTAAGGTTTTCTCCAGTTGTTTAAGCTTTTCCTCAATTTCCTGAATTTCCTTTTGTAAGTCCTGCTGATGAGGTTTGATTTCTTCGCGCCATTGCTGAATAGATGTTTGCAATTCAGTCCCAACCTCTTTAATGACTTCTGCACTTTCTTTTGCCGTTGCAACAATTTGCTCTTTTAAAGCTTGTCCGTCTCTTTTTAATCTTGTCAGCGTATCTTCGAATTTGTCATAGCTGTCTTTCATCTTTCCGCGTACATCTCTGCCAGAAGAGGGAGTCGTCAGGAGCACTGCCGCACCTCCGAGGAGACCGCCTACAAATAATCCTGTTAATAAAGAACGTCCACTAGCCATTCAAATCACCTCTAGTCAAATTTTACACATTCGCATGTTCTCTCTTAGCTGATGATCAGCTTCATTGAACTTCCATACATAGCTTGCTTTATTTTAGCATACTTTTGAAGAAAAGGGAGGGGAGAAGGTTGTCTGTCTTTCTGTTCGTTTTTACGTGTATCGGTGTCGTTTTCACAGGTGGTTCGATTCATTATGCAAGACAGCTTGGGTATGCAGGGTCTTATCCGCCAAAACATGTATTAAAGCAAAAAGCACTTGTGTGTGCGGCAGGTGCAGGGATTTCGCTTCTCGTTTTGCTGCTTACCCTTTTTCTTTTATAAAAGCATGAAAAAACCTCTTCATCTGACATGAAGAGGTTCGTTATGCGTTATGCAACTTCTATCATTCTTGCACGCCTTAGAATGGACTGAGCAATTGGGAAGACAAATACCATGGCAATGGTATTAATCACAACTGCTGGCAGGACAACACCCACAAGAAGTGCTGGTAATGCAGCTGGCAGTCCTGTGATCAGTAAAGCGGCAGATAGGAAAATCACGCCGGATACGGCGGTTCCAATAGCTGTTAGCACAGCGGTCAGCACGATTTTGTTCTTCATCTTCTGGCAAGATAAGAAAAGGGCTAGGAAGATAAAGGCTGTCACTGGTTTATCAATCATATTTGGAATTTGTCCGCCTGGGAAACCCGTTGTCAAAGCGGAAATGACACCAGTCACTAGGGCAATCACGACTACATGCTGTACCTTAGGGAAAAGGATGATGCTTAAAAACATCATGACCAGCATCATATCAGGTTTCATTCCGAAAAAGATGGGCGGGAAAATCGTATGCAAAACAGCTCCCATTGCTGCAAGCAATGACATAATCACTAATTCTTTTGTTTTCATTTCTATGCTCTCCTCTGCTAAGCTCTTATAGGACTCTCCAATAATATGGCTCATCATTTATTGCAAGAGTCATCATTTGATAGTTCTCGTTATTATAACAAATTGATTTCATGATAGAAAAGCCTTTTTACTCATTTTCTTGCTGGAACTTTTTCATAAAGTCCGCAAGCTTTTGGCAGTCTTCAATTGAAACCGCATTGTAAATAGATGCTCTGCATCCACCGACAGAACGGTGTCCTGCAAGTCCAACCATTTGTTCTTGTTTGGCTTTCTCCACAAATGATGCGGTGAGTGTGTCATCACGAAGGGTAAACGTGACATTCATATGAGAACGGCTGTCAGCGCGGGCATGCCCTTTGTAAAAGCCGCCACTTTGATCAATCGCCTCATAGAGAATGCCCGCTTTTTGTTCATTGCGTTTTTCCGCTGCTTCTACGCCGCCAGCGTTTTTGACATGCTCAAGGACAAGAGACAGCATATAAATCGCAAAAGTCGGTGGTGTGTGATAAAGAGAGTTGGCTTTTGCGTGTGTTGAATATTTTAATATTTTAGGCGTGCCGCTTTTTTCTTTCTCTAAAAAACGTTTGCGCGCGATCACAATCGTGATACCAGAAGGTCCTAGGTTTTTTTGTGCACCGGCGTAAATGAAATCAAATGAAGAAACGTCTATTTGTTTGCTGAGAATATCGCTGGACATGTCCGCAATGAGCGGCAATGAATTGTCCGGGAACGTTTTCCACTGTGTGCCGAAGATCGTATTGTTTGATGTGATGTGCAAGTAAGCACCGTCTGTTAAACCGGAAGCATCTACATCTGGAATATACGAATAATTGTCATCTTCACTTGAGGCAAACACAGACGTTTCACCAAATCCTTTTGCTTCTGACAATGCTTTTTCTGACCAAGCGCCTGTTTGAATGAAATGAGCGGTTTCACCTTCATGTAAGAAGTTCATTGGAATCATCGCAAATTGAAGACTAGCTCCGCCTTGTAAAAAGAGGATCTCATAATCTTCTGGAATGTCCATCAGCTCCACTAAAAGCGCTTTTGCTTTATTGTGGACTTCTTCATATTCACCGCTGCGATGAGAAAGCTCCATCACAGACATCCCAGTTTGTTTAAAATCAACAAGTTCTTCCTGTGCTTTTTGAAGCACTTCTAGCGGCAGTGCCGCCGGACCAGCATTAAAATTCGTCGTTCGCTTCATCACAATCTCTCCCTATTTCTCGCGTTAATGGATCAAAAGATAAAACCATCCTATCACAAATTTGAAGCATTTGGACAAAAAATTTGAATCGTTCTAAATATCTTACTATTAAGAAATGAAGGGGATAAAAAGGGGTAGAAATGAGAAAAACCTCATCTATTAAGATGAGGTAAGCCGCGTGTGGATGGCAGAAGAAATCTCTTTTAAATCCTCTGACGTGTATTGGTCTTGATGTGATTTCCATACGGCACCAAAGCCATCGCCTTTGCCGTAACGCGGAATGATATGCATGTGGTAATGGAACACAGATTGTCCGGCTTTTTCGCCGTTGTTGTTCAGGAGGTTTAAACCAATTGGTTCAAATTCCTGTTTGATCGCCCTTGCAATTTTCGGAATCGCTTTGAAGTAGTGATTAGACACTTCTGGTGTCATGTCATAGATGTTTTCTTTATGTATTTTCGGGATAACAAGGGTATGCCCTTTTGTTACTTGGCTAATATCAAGAAAAGCCAATACATGCTCGTCTTCATATACTTTTGCACATGGAATGTCTCCATCAATGATCTTGCAAAAAATGCAGTCGCTCACGCCGTGTCACTCCTCATTATTTTTTCCTTTATCGTATCACAAAAAGAAGCAAAAAAGAAAACAGGACAAGCGAACTCCTTTGGTCGCTCATCCTGCTCCTGCAGAAGAAATGCTGATGCTTTCATTCGATATGCCTTTTGAATTCTCTATTTACTGAAATAAAGAATTCATATGCCTGCTATTTCTGCCGTAAACACCTCATTTGACGATTGTATAGGACACAAAAATCAAGAATCAGTGAAGCAAAACAGAAGCTAAGGTTTTTAGATGAAAAACCAACTTGTCATGCGGTACTTTGCCTTTAACAAACACCTCATTTACTTATTGGTCATCAAGTTCATTTCTTCTACATACATTATGATGACCAATGCGCCTATTTTTTATTCAGGCTCGTCTATAGGTAAACATTTCAAATTACCTTTCGTTTTTGGTACTATAAAGGAAAAAAGAAAGAAAGGAACGAACTCATGTCCCTTTTAACTGTAAAAGATGTAACGGGTGGATATACGAAGAATCCCGTTCTAAAAAATATTTCATTTGAATTAGAAAGAAATCAAATCGTCGGTCTCATTGGCTTAAATGGAGCGGGGAAAAGTACAACCATTCGTCATATCATCGGTCTGATGAAACCACATAAAGGTGTCATTGAACTGAATGGACGAACATTACAAGAAGATCAAGAGGCGTATCGTTCGCAATTCACCTTTATTCCGGAAACACCTGTCTTATATGAAGAGTTAACACTAAAAGAGCATTTAGAGCTGACAGCGATGGCTTACGGTCTTTCAAAGGAACAACTAGAAGAACGTCTACCATCATTGCTGAAAGAATTTCGAATGGAGAAACGGTTGAAATGGTTCCCTGCTCATTTTTCTAAGGGTATGAAGCAGAAGGTCATGATTATGTGTGCGTTCCTTGTTGAACCAGAGCTGTATATCATCGATGAACCGTTTTTAGGGCTTGATCCTCTTGCGATAAATGCACTATTAGAACGAATGAATGCTGCAAAGACAAGCGGCGCTAGTGTCCTGATGTCAACGCATATTTTGGCGACAGCTGAACGTTATTGTGATTCCTTTATTATTTTGCATGAAGGTGAAATCAGAGCGAAAGGAACACTGACAGAGCTAAGAGAGCAGTTCAACATGAGAGATGCGACACTCGATGATCTTTATTTGGAATTAACAAAGGAAGAAAACTATGAGTAAAACAACGCAAACCATTTGGAAATCACGATTAGAGGAACACATGCAAGACACAAGAAAATATTTAAAATACATGTTCAATGATCATCTTGTCATTGTGCTGATTTTTTTCCTTGCAGGCGGGGCGAGCTGGTATAGCGGCTGGCTCAAACATATTCCAACTCACTTCCCTTCGTACTGGGTCATGGCAGTTGTTTTCTCATTGGTGCTGACAAGCTCTTACGTACGTACGTTGATCAAAGAGGCAGATCTCGTGTTTTTGCTTCCTCTGGAAGCGAAGATGGAGCCTTATTTAAAAAACGCTTTTAACTTTAGCTTCCTTTCTCAGCTGTTTCCTTTGATTGCCGTATCGATTATCGCACTCCCGCTTTATTCGGCTGTATCTTCAGGAGATCTCATGCTTTATGTGCTGGTTTTGGCGCAAATGATCTTGATAAAGGGCCTGAATACAGCGATTCAATGGAGAATCACTTATTTTCAAGGAAAGCATGTCAGATGGCTTGATGCAGTGTTTCGTTTTCTATTGAATACATTTCTGATGTATACCGTTTTACAGGCAGCCTATGCGATTGCAATCGTTCTTTATCTTATATATGCCGTCTATCTTATTTACTTAACAAATGCAGTGAAAAAACAGCCTTTTCAATGGGAATTGCATATTTCTGATGAATTAAAACGGAAACAGCGCTTTTATCGCTTGGCAAACTTATTTACAGATGTGCCTCATTTAAAGAAACAGGTGAAAAGAAGAGCGTACATGGACTGGATCTTGCAGTTTGTTCCTTACGAGCAGCGTAAAACTTTTTCTTACATGTATGTGAGGGCGTTTTTACGTTCAAATGATTATTTTGGTCTTGTGTTTAGATTAACGGTCGTGTTTGTGCTGATTATTCTGTATACAGGCGCAGCAGACTGGGTGGGCGCGTTACTTGTCTTGTTCACAGTATTTATCACTGGTGTACAGCTTGTTCCGTTAACGAAGCACTTTGCGCATCTTTCGTTACAGGCACTATATCCAGTTTCTCAGCAAGAAAAGGATCGTAGCTTCTTTGTTCTCGTCCGTAATGTGCTCATCATTCAATCGATTTTGCTGAGCTGCGCGGTACTCCCAGCAGGAGGATGGAAGGGAAGTGGACTTGCTCTTCTCATTTCATTGACATTTGTGCTTGTTCTATTCAAGCCTTACGTCCAAAGTCGATTAAAAAAGATGAGATAAGTGGAAATCTATTTTTTTCAGCGAGCGTATGATGACATCAAGGAGGGAACCGGATGAATGCAGCTGAACGGGAGTTGTATGATGAGGCCATTCTTTTTCAAACGCGATTTTTAAGAAAACCTTCAAAGATCGAACGATTTTCAAAAGGAGTTCAGCAGCAAGTGAATCGCCGAATACCTGCGAGATTTCATCAAGTCATCACAAGTGCGGTGAAATCAATGGTCGAATCCACCGTATCAGGGACGCACTTCACTTCATTTTCAGTGATCGATGAACAATTAACGATCGTAGAGCGAAATGAGCTGGCAAAGGATAAAGTGAAGTATTATCAAAAGGCGGCGGCGATCGAAGGAATTGGAACAGGGGCAGGCGGTGTATTCCTTGGAATGGCGGACTTTCCGTTGCTGCTGAGCATTAAAATGAAATGTCTTTATGAGCTGGCATGTATTTATGGCTTTGATTTGTCTCAAAAAGAGGAAAGACTCTTTTTGCTCTGTATTTTTCAACTCGCCTTTTCAAGCAGTGCACATCGTCAAAAGATGATGAAGGTCATTGATGATTGGGAAACAAGCCGGGAGGAAATGGATTGGTACAGCTTTCAGCAGGAGTACCGAGATTACATTGACCTTGTGAAGCTGTTTCAATTAATGCCAGTCGTCGGTGCGGCTGTTGGCGGGGTGGCCAATCATCAGCTGACAGGACAGCTCGGAGATGTTGCACGCCATGTGTTTCACTTACGAGTATTGAAGAAATGAAGTGAAAAAGCCGCTGATCAGCGGCTTTTCTTCATTCATCATAGGAAAGAACGGCGTGAGCGAGTACCTTTGCTGCGACTGGCATTGCTTTTTCGTTGATATCGAATTTCGGATGATGATGTGGATACATATCCTGGCTGTTTTCTGGCATGGCTCCTGTGTAGAAGAAGGTGCCAGGAACATGCTGTAGGTAGTAAGCGAAATCTTCTCCGCCCATTTGGGTTTCCGCTTCTTTTACTTCTATGACACCTTCTGTCTGTCTTGCTATTTCAGCAATATATTCAGTTGGCTTTGGGTGATTTTTGACAGCAGGATATCCTCTCACATATTTATATGTGTACGATGCATCATGCATGTGGCAAACCCCTTTCACCACCTGTTCAATTTCACGTTCAATGATATGACGTGCATTTTCTTCAAAGGATCGTGCAGTGCCGGTTAAAACTGCTGAATCTGCAATGACGTTAAAGGCATTCTCAGCCACAAAACCTCCAACCGATACAACAGCTGAATCAATTGGATTGACTTTACGGGCGACGACCTGCTGCAAGTTTGCGACAATTTGTGAACCGATGAGTACAGCATCTTTTGTTAGATGAGGCTGGGCGCCGTGTCCGCCTTTACCTTGGACTTGAATAGAGAAACGGTCGGCGGCTGCCATAAAGTTCCCGCTTTTATACAGAACGGTGCCACAAGGCTCTGATGACCAAAGGTGAGTACCGAATATGACATCGACTCCGTCTAAACAGCCGTCTTCAATCATCGGCTTAGCACCGCCTGGAGCATATTCTTCAGCGTGCTGATGAATGAGGACGATTTTCCCTTTTAATTGATCACGAAGCGCATGTAAGATCTTTGCTAATACAAGAAGGGTCGCTGTGTGCCCGTCGTGACCGCATGCATGCATCACACCTGGTTTTGTCGATCGATAAGGCACATCCTTTTCATCGTGGATGGGCAGTGCATCAAAATCAGCTCTGAGGGCAATGGTCGGCCCTGGGGAAGCTCCTTCAATAAAAGCAAGAACACCATGACCGCCCACCTGAGTACGTGTAGGTATATGTAATGTTTCATAGTAATTCGCGATGAAAGCGGCTGTTTCTTCTTCCTGAAAAGAAAGTTCTGGATTCATATGGAGATGGCGTCTAATTTCAACCATTTCCTCATAATGTTCATCAAGACGTTCATTGATGCTTTTTTGTAAAGTGGATATTGACATTGATCCGAAAACCTCCTTCATGCTCTTTTACTGATTGTATGGTAATTGTTAGAATCTTTCAACAGAAGAGGATTTCGTGTTCAACATCAAAAGGTCATTTTACATAAAAGTCGAAGGTTGATATGAAACTGGAAAAAGGGGGAAGTGGCATTGGGGAGCTGTCCAAATTGTTCAAAAGCATTTTCTTTCGTTGAAAAGTTTCATTTATCACATACGAGAATGATGATGTGTCCAAGCTGTCGGCACCAAATCAAAGAAACGTTTGTCTCAAAGATGAGTTTTTTCATGATCTGCTTGATTCCGCTATTGGTGCTGCTTATTCAGTTGAAAGGCGCTTCACCTATGTTGAAGTGGCCGATCTTATTAGGGTGGATATTGCTGAATTTCTATGTGCTTCAGCCTATCATTCATCGGTACGAGCTTAAGTGAAGATAATGAAAAGAAGAGCCCGGCTAATGGGCTTTTTTTTATGAAAAAAGAAGTGCTAAAAGCAGCACTTCCTTAATTGTCTGTGACGGCATGGTAGGATGTGAGATAGGCAGGACGAGAGAAGATGGAGCCTGTATCCTCGTGCGGCTGAAAGAACGCTTCTGATTCTTGAAAGTCTTGAAATAAATCCTCTGATTCCCAAAGTGTCAAAATCAGATAGACCTCTTCATCTTTTTGTGGTCTTAAGACACGCAGAGCCTTGAAGCCGCGCTGATGCTCTGAGATGTTTGTTTTCTTCTGAAAGGTGGATTCAAAAAGTGCTCTGCTTTCAAGCTTAACAGGGATATGATTCAAGGTGACGAAGCCAGATTGGACAAGCTCGCCTTTCGCATAAATCACATCATAGGCATGAGGGGCTTTAAATACGGTCTCTCCCTCGGTTTCATGAAAAAGAGCCGCTTGTTCTTTTCCAACCATATAAAGTAGATTTTCCAGATGGTGTTTCTTTGCGATTTTATGCAAGAAATCTGCTGTTCCATATGTAATATAGACATTCATCTAAACCGCCTCCTGCTTGATAGTATAACAAAAGAATGATATATAATTCTTTGGTAGTCAATCCATAAAACATATTATGAAGCAATACATCCCATACTATCCGTATAAAGGAATGAGGTGACCTAATGTGAAGAAAAAGAAGATAATCATTCCGTTAGTCATTGCAGGAAGCACACTCGTGCTTTCATTTATTGGCTATCTGACCATTTTATTTTTAGGACATTATGTCATAGATGAGAAGAAGCTTGTTTTTCACGCTTCCTCAAAAATCATTGATCAGAATGGAAAAGAACTCACAAGTATGTATTCAGAAAATCGGGACCCTGTGTCATTAAAGGAGATACCTGATAAAGTAGCGAAAGCTTTTGTTGCTGTCGAGGACAAGCGTTTTTATGAGCATCATGGAATTGATGCACAATCTATTTCAAGGGCGGTTTATCGAGATATATTAGCAGGAGGAAAAGTAGAGGGCGGCAGTACGATTACCCAGCAGCTCGCAAAAAATATTTTTCTCACAAACGATAAAACCTTTCTTCGAAAAACAAAAGAAGTCATTATTGCTATTAATTTAGAAAGAGATTATTCAAAGGATAAACTGCTTGAGATGTATTTGAATCAGCTTTACTTCGGCCATGGCGTCTATGGGATTCAGGCGGCAGCCAATTATTATTTTAGTAAAGATGTCAAAGATTTAACTGTCAGCGAAGGTGCTACACTTGCTGCTATGCCAAAGGCACCGTCTTCTTACTCGCCTGTTTTACATCCTGATAAAAATAAAAAAAGGCGAGATACCATCCTGAATTTAATGAATGAACAAGGATATTTGTCATCCACAGAAACAGTAGAAGCAAAAGGGAGGACACTAGGTATCCATTTGAAAAAGAAATCAGAAACGCCTTGGGTGGACAGCTATGTCGATCTCATCATTAAAGAAGCGGAATCAGAGTATGCCATTTCACATGAGCAATTGCTTCAAGGCGGCTATACCATTACCGTCCCGATTGATATGAATTTGCAAAAAGTTGCCTATGATGCGATGAAAAACAACCGTTATTTCCCGGGAAAAAGCGGGTCTCCGGAAAGCAGCGCCGTGTTTATTGATAACGAGTCTGGTGGAGTAAAAGCAGCCATTGGAGGACGAGAATATCAGGCAAGGGGCTATAACAGGGTAACGGCTGTTAGACAGCCTGGATCTGTTTTCAAGCCGATTGCGGTGTATGGTCCGGCGATGCAGGAGAAAAAATTCAGACCTTATTCACTGCTTGAAGACAAAGAAAAAAGCTATGACGGCTATTCACCAAAGAATTACGATGGGCAGTATGAAGGCAGGGTCACGATGGTGGATGCCCTGATGAAGAGTAAAAATACAGCTGCTGTGTGGACGTTAAGTCAGCTTGGCATTGACACCTCTAAATCTTATCTTGAAAAAATGGGAATGGAGATTTCGGATAAAGGACTTGCCATGGCACTTGGCGGCTTAGAAAAAGGGGTTTCTCCATTGCAGATCGCTGGAGCCTTCCATACATTTGCAAATGAAGGCGTGTATAAAAAGCCTTTCTTTATTCAGAAAATCACCAATGATGAAGGGGAAACTGTTGAGAAGAATCGAAACAAGCAAGAGCGAGTGTTTAGTGTGCAAAACGCATGGAATATGACGAGAATGCTTCAGCAAGTCGTCAAAGGCGGGACAGCTCAGAGCGGTTCATATGCTGGAGATTTAGCAGGTAAAACAGGAACAACCACCTATTCAGGTGTGAAAGGTGCAACAAAAGATGCTTGGTTTGCCGGCTATACGCCTAGTATAACGGGTGCGATTTGGATGGGATATGACAAAACTGATAACAGCCACTATTTAACTGGCGGCAGTCAGTATCCAGTGCAGCTGTTTAAAGATATTTTAACGACAGCCCAAATCACCAATGAAACATTCAAAAAGCCAGAGGGGATTAAAGAACTTCAATCACCGATCCATTTAGAAGGGCTATCAGGATTTGAAGCCCGCTATGCCTTTAAAATCAAAGGATTGTTTACATTGGAGCTGTCTTGGGGCGAACAGGAGGATAAACGGGTTGAATATCGCATCTATGAAAAGAGAAATGGAAGCGAGACGCTGATCGACTCAGTGACAGGCGTGGGCAGCTACACAATGCCGTATGCCAATGTGTTTTCAGATGCGCAGTATAAGGTTGTTCCATACAATACCCAAACAAAAGAAGAAGGCGAAGGCAGTTCTTATGTCAAGCCAGAGACTTTTGGACGTTAATATTCGGCGATTTTTTGAACATTGAGCCGCTTTAGTATACCGTGCCTTGAAAAAGCGGTATAGTAAAAGCAGTGTTTGAGCCTTATACAAAGAGAGTGTGGGGCGAAAGGTGGAATGAAAGGTAATGGGAAAAACGAAAGCTTTTAATGACACGTTCTTAAAGGCGTGCAAAGGGGAAAAAACAGACCATGTACCTGTTTGGTACATGAGACAGGCAGGACGCTCGCAGCCTGAATATCGTGCCCTCAAAGAAAAATACGGGCTATTTGAAATTACGCATCAGCCAGAGCTATGTGCTTATGTAACAAGACTTCCTGTAGAACAATATGGTGTAGATGCCGCTATTTTATATAAAGATATTATGACCCCGCTTCCGGCTATTGGAGTGGACGTTGAAATTAAAAATGGAATTGGACCTGTGATTGATTCACCCATTCGGACAAAAGCAGATATAGAACGTCTTGGAGAACTTCATCCTGAAGAAGACCTGCCATATGTGCTTGATACAATCAAGCTTTTGACGAAGGAGCAGCTAAATGTTCCGCTCATTGGTTTTGCCGGTGCACCATTTACGATGGCAAGCTATATGATTGAAGGCGGTCCATCTAAAAATTATCATAAAACGAAGGCACTCATGTACAGTGAGCCAGAGACATGGATGATATTAATGAATAAATTAGCTGATATGACGATCACGTACATACGGGCGCAGGTAAAAGCAGGAATCAGTGCATTTCAAATCTTCGACTCTTGGGTTGGCGCTTTAAATGCAGCAGATTACCGGACATTCATTAAGCCTGTCATGCAGCGTATTTTCACAGAGCTGAAGTCTGAAAACGTACCGATGATCATGTACGGAGTTGGTGCGAGTCATCTGGTGAAAGATTGGCATGACCTGCCGCTTGATGTCGTTGGACTTGATTGGCGTATGAGTGTAGACGAAGCGCGAAAAGAAGGACTCACAAAAACGATACAAGGAAACCTTGATCCAACCATCTTACTTTCTCCATGGGAAGTCATTGAAGAAAGAGCAAAAGACATTTTAGATCAAGGGATGAAATCAGATCACTTCATCTTTAACTTAGGTCATGGGGTATTTCCTGATGTTTCACCAGAAACGTTAAAGAAGCTGACAAGTTTTATTCACGACTATTCGGCTAAACATAAAAAAACATCCATTTAAACTATTTCAAATGATCTGAAGGAGTGTTGGTTGTGGAGAAAAAGAAAATGGGACTTCTTGTCATGGCATATGGCACCCCATATAAAGAAGAAGACATTGAGCGTTACTATACACATATCCGTAGAGGCAGAAAGCCGGAGCCAGAGATGCTGCAAGATTTGAAGGACCGCTACAAGGCAATCGGCGGTATATCTCCTTTATCAAAAATTACAGAACAGCAGGCAAATGGTTTGTGTGATCATTTGAATGACATCCAAGAGGACATTGAATTTCATGTCTACATTGGCTTAAAACATATCGAGCCTTTCATTGAGGATGCGGTTGCTGAAATGCATCGAGACGGCATCACAGAAGCTGTGAGTATCGTCCTTGCGCCGCACTTCTCAACATTTAGTGTGAAATCGTATAACAAACGTGCACAAGATGAGGCAGATAAGCTTGGAAATCTGAAGATCACTTCTGTTGAAAGCTGGTATGATGAACCGAAGTTTGTGGACTATTGGGTGAAACAAGTGAAAGATACGTATGCATCCATGAGTCAAGAAGAAAGAGAATCGGCTGTGCTTATTGTGTCTGCACACAGCCTTCCTGAAAAAATTATTGCAGCAGGAGATCCATATCCTGATCAATTAGCACAATCTGCAAAGATGATTGCAGAGGGAGCAGGAATTGAACATTATGAAATTGGCTGGCAAAGTGAGGGTAATACGCCTGATCCGTGGCTTGGACCAGACGTGCAAGACCTAACCCGGGATCTATTCGAACAAAAAGGCTATAAAACGTTCGTATATGTGCCTGTTGGATTTGTCGCTGATCATCTGGAAGTGTTATACGACAACGATTATGAATGTAAAGTCGTAACAGATGAAATCGGTGCAGCCTACTATCGTCCAGAAATGCCAAATGCGAAACCAGCATTTATTGATGCGCTGGCAACAGTCGTGTTAAAGAAGCTTGACGAAAGCAAGTAATCATATAAAAGAAGGCGATCCTATGCATGACAATCAAAAACACCTTGTCATCATTGGCGGTGGCATCACTGGTTTAGCCGCCGCCTTCTATTTGGAAAAGGAGATTGAAGAAAAAGGTCTCCCTATCCAAATATCTCTTATTGAAGCAAGTCTTAGGCTGGGTGGAAAAATACAAACATTATATAAAGATGGCTACATTATTGAACGTGGTCCTGATTCATTTTTGGAAAGAAAGGTCAGTGGACCGCAGCTGGCAAAGGATGTCGGTCTGTCCGATCAGCTCGTCAATAATGAAACGGGGCAAGCATATGTATTAGTCAATGAAACACTTCATCCGATGCCAAAGGGCGCTGTCATGGGCATTCCAACTCAAATCAGCCCTTTCATTACAACTGGTCTTTTTTCAGTAGCAGGAAAAGCGAGAGCGGCGATGGATTTCGTTTTACCAAAAAGCAAGCAGACAGAAGATCAGTCGCTTGGTGAATTTTTTAGAAGACGTGTGGGCGATGAAGTCGTTGAGAATTTAATCGAGCCTCTTCTTTCAGGTATTTATGCAGGTGACATTGACCGCCTTAGCTTAATGTCTACCTTCCCGCAGTTTTATCAAACGGAACAAAAGCATCGCAGTTTGATTCTTGGGATGAAAAAATCACAGCAGCATGCGAAAGCGCAGCAAGTGACAGCGAAAAAACAAGGACAGTTCCAAACAATCAATCAAGGACTGCAAGCCCTTGTTGAAGCGGTAGAAAGTAAGCTCAAGCTGACGACGATTTATAAAGGGACAAAAGTGAAGCAGATTGAAAAAACAGATGGAGGCTATGGCGTACAATTAGACAGCAGTCAAACGCTTTTTGCAGATTCAGCTATTGTCACTACGCCGCATCAATCGATCTATTCCATGTTTCCAAAAGAAGCAGGGCTTGATTACTTGCATGACATGACATCTACTTCTGTTGCAACAGTTGCACTTGGCTTTAAAGAAGAGGATGTTCATAATGAATATGATGGGACAGGTTTTGTCATCTCAAGAAACAGTGATTTCTCTATTACAGCCTGTACGTGGACGAATAAAAAATGGCCGCATACAGCTCCTAAAGGAAAAACGCTATTGCGTGCGTATGTAGGGAAAGCTGGTGACGAATCGATTGTCGAGCAGTCTGATCATCAAATCGTCAGCATCGTGCTGGAAGATTTAAAAAGAATCATGGATATTAAAGCAGATCCAGAACTGACAACGGTGACTCGCTGGAAAACCAGTATGCCGCAATATCACGTTGGTCACCAACAGCAGATTTCGAATATGCGTGAAACGTTTAAGCAATCATATCCTGGTGTTTATATCACAGGTGCTGCTTTTGAAGGTGTCGGAATCCCTGATTGTATTGATCAAGGAAAAGCCGCCATCTCTGAGGCAGTATCTTACCTATTTTCATAAAAATAAACTCCCTTTTCTGTCATGGAAAGGGAGTTTTTCATGTTCGTATGATAAGAAAAGAGTTGTGAATAATAAAAGTGAACAAAGTAGTTGCATCTGTAGAAAAGGATATGGTATATTACTTTCTGTACTTAATGACCAAAACGTTCAAATAGTCATTTTCGGGAGTGAGATCATGAGTGTTGATAGGAGACAAATGATTTTAGATGGGGCCACGAAGGCATTTACTCAATTCGGGTATAAAGCCACGACAATGGACCTTGTAGCGAAGCTTGCCAACGTCGGAAAAGGAACCATTTATACCTTTTTCAAAAACAAAGAAGAGCTGTTTGATGAAATTTTCACTTCCCTTTTAATGGAGATGAGAAAAATTGCTGATGATTCAATTGATGAGAAGAATAGTTTCTCTGAAAACCTTCACTTAGCACTCTTTGCAATATTGGAATTTCGAAAAAACCACCAGCTCACAATAAAAATCTTTCAGGAAAATGCGGAGCTTGGCACGTCCGCGGTCAAGGAAATGATTGAAAAAATGGAGCAAATGATCATTCGCTATATTAAAACAAAAGTAAAAGAAGCGATTGATAAAGGCGACATTAAGCCTTGTGATCCTGAATTGACTGCATTTGTGATGGTGAAACTATATATTGCACTTATTTTTGATTGGGAAAAGCGATACGAGCCTTTAACAAAAGGAGAAGTAGCCGAATCGCTCGAGCTTTATGTACTAAAAGGGCTTTCTACAACAGCGTAATTTTTTTTAAGTTCAAATGACCAAATTGTCAATTTAGTCATTCATCTATGGGAGGAAAACAGCAATGAATTTAATTCGGAATCAATGGAAAGACATTGTGACGAGCAAAAAACTACTGATCCCGATTTTAGCTGTCTTATTTATTCCGCTGATTTATAGTGGTGTATTTTTAAAGGCTTACTGGGATCCATATGGTACAGTTGATCAATTACCTGTAGCGGTTGTCAACTTGGATGAAGGCAGTCATTATGATGGCAAAACACTTCAAGTCGGCGATGATTTGGTGAAGGAATTGAAGAAGAACGATAGTTTTAAATGGCACTTTGTCGATAGTGAAGAAAAGGCCGTCAAGGGATTAAATAACGAGGACTATTATCTCGTCGTAGAAATACCGAAAGATTTCTCTAAAAATGCAAGTACAGTGCTAGACAAACATCCGAAAAAATCGAATTTGAAATATTATACGAATCCAGGCGCAAACTATGCTGCGTCACAAATTGCGAATAATGCCATTATCAAATTAAAAGATTCGGTTTCAAAGGAAGTCACAGAAAACTATGCAGAGGTCATCTTTGATAACTTCAAAACCATTGCAAAAGGATTAGATCAAGCAAGCGATGGTGCGAAGAAAATTGATGACGGAACAAAAAGCGCAAAAGATGGCAGTAAAAAGTTAAAAGACAATCTGGCGAAATTGGCTGAAGGAACGTTAACATATAGTGAAGGCGTTCATCAGTTCGCAGGAAAAATGGGTGAACTGAACACAGGGATCCATTCTCTTGACAGCGGGCTTGGTCAGCTCTTAACGGGCTATCAAACCATCGATCAGAAATTTGGAGAGCTTGGCACAGGGATTGATACGTTGACCGAAGGGTTAAACACAAGCCTTGAAGGACATCAGCAGCTTGCTTCTAAAATGCCGCAATTCACAGCAGGCATTGAGCAGCTAAACAATAAAGCACAGTCATTTTCGGAAAAAATTGCAGCAGTAGAAAAAGTATTGTCTTCACCAGAATTAGCGAATCTTGAAAAGATGGCGCCTAAACTAGATCAGGTGAAAAAAGACGCACAAACGTTCAATACAAAACTTGCTTCATTAAAAGAAGCACTGTCTAATCGAGATGCAAAAGTGAAAAGCATTATTCAAAACAGCTCAATGACAGACGAAGAGAAAAAGGCGGCAATGGATCAGCTCGAAAGCCTTCCTAAAATTGAACTGCCTGACCTTTCTGGACTTGAGCAAAGCTTAGCAGCCTTGCAGGAACTACCCGATGCTAGTGAAGTTCAATCTGCGGTTGCTTCGGCAAAAGCACAGCTGCAGCAAGTAAAACAGCTGCCAAAGAAAACAGAACAGCTATACACATCTACAGTCGCGATACAAAATGCCATTGATCAAATGACATCTGGTACGAATAAATTGTATCAAGGTGCACTTAAGCTTCAAACAGGTCAAGGGCAATTACAAGAAGGCCTGCAAACAGCAAATGGAAAGCTTGATACAGCGAAAAGTGGTGCGGATAAGCTTGCAAATGGTTCAAGCCAGCTTAGCGCAGCGTTAAATAAGCTAGAAAGTGGTTCAACGAGTATCCAAAGCAACTCATCTAAACTTGCTGAAGGCTCAAAATCGCTTGATAAAGGATTAGGCGACTTAAAGAGCGGTACAGGGAAGCTGTCCGATAAATTGAAAAGCGCCGCGGATGAAACAGGTGAAATTGATGCGGATCAGGACAATTACAATATGATTGCGAGTCCAGTCAAAACAGAAAACGATACAGCAAAAAAGATTGATAATTACGGAACAGGGCTCACGCCTTATATCTTATCCATGGGACTCTTTGTAGGAGCTCTCATGCTCACCGTTGTATTCCCAATGAAAGACCCTGCTGGACGCCCTAGAAATGCGTTTGAATGGTTTGTCAGCAAATATAGTGTGCTCCTGCTTGTCGGTATCTTACAGGCAGTCATTGCAAGCTCCATGCTCATCTTTGGACTTGGTCTTGAGGTGGAGAGTCTCTGGCGCTTCTATCTCTTTGCGATCGTCGTCAGTCTGACGTTCCTAGCGATCATTCAGCTTCTGGCGACAACAACGGGGAACCCAGGGCGCTTCATCGCTGTCATTATCTTGGTTCTTCAGCTTGCAGCAAGTGCGGGTACATTCCCGCTTGAGCTCGTCCCAAAATTCTTCCAAGTCATTCATAGTCTGCTTCCAATGACGTATACAATCAACGGATTTAGAACGATCATTGCAAGCGGTGATGACAGCTATTTATGGCACCAAGCAGCGATCCTTGGAACAGTTGCCATCATCATGATGGCCGCAACAACAGCATACTTTGCTTGGAACGTGAGAAAAATGAAACAAGAAGAAGCGTAATGAATGAATCCTTTCTCTTCATAGAGAAAGGGTTTTTTCTATTAGAAATTAGACATCAGGAACCCGAAGCGATATATTTTAAGAAGAGATGCTGAAAAAGGCATACATGGAAAGAATTGCTTTCAGACAAAGGAGGAAATGCCGAATGACGACTGAAGTAAACGAAACAATTCAACTTATTCAAAAGCTCGTATCGATCCCAAGTCCATCAGGGAATACAGAAAAGGTGATCGGCTTTGTTGAACGTTTTTTACAAGATCTGAATATTGAGACAAAGCGTAATCGAAAAGGCGGATTAATTGCCACAATAAAAGGAGCAGATGACGAGGAACACCGTATGCTGACAGCGCATGTCGATACGCTCGGTGCAATGGTAAAGGAAATTAAATCAAATGGCCGAATTCGTCTTGCACTCATCGGGGGCTTTCAGTATAACTCAATCGAAGGCGAGTATTGTGAAATTGAAACAGCATCAGGTCGTACATATACAGGAACAATCCTCATGCATCAAACGTCAGTTCACGTATATGAGGATGCTGGAAAAGCGAAACGAAACCAAGAAAATATGGAGATTCGTCTCGATGAAAAGGTGAAAAAGGCAGACGATGTCAAAGCACTTGGGATTCAAGTAGGGGACTTTATCTCGTTTGACCCTAGAGTAGAAGTGACGTCTTCAGGCTTTATTAAATCAAGACACCTTGATGACAAGGCAAGTGTGGCGTTATTGCTGCGTTTAATTCACCGGATTCAAACGGAAAACATCACTTTGCCACATACGACACACTTCTTAATTTCAAATAATGAAGAAATTGGATACGGTGGAAATTCGAATATTCCAGAAGAAACGGTGGAATATCTAGCTGTCGATATGGGAGCGATCGGTGATGGTCAATCAACAGATGAATATAGTGTGTCGATTTGTGTGAAGGATTCAAGCGGTCCTTATCATTATGGTTTACGCAAGCATTTAGCAGCATTAGCTGAAGCAAATGAAATTGATTACCGTCTTGATATTTACCCTTATTATGGCTCTGATGCATCAGCAGCGATTAGAGCAGGGCATGATATCATTCATGGACTGATTGGACCTGGCATTGACTCTTCACATGCTTTTGAAAGAACCCATGAAGATTCACTGATTCATACAGCCAATCTCCTTTACGACTATGTTCAATCCAAATTAATCACAGCATAAAAAAAGAACCTCGACTATTGGGGTTCTCAGCGTGTAGACAAACCCTCGCATTCTGTGTCAGTCCTGAGTACTGGTACTCACGAATGTAAAATTCGCTCCGCACCCTAGACTTCAAAGGTTTTCTATCACGCTGAACAGAAGACAAAGGGCGAAAATAAAGATCATTTCAGCCCTTTGTCAACAATCAAAAAGAACCCCATCTATCGGGGTTCTTTTTGATTAGCTTGAAAGCTGTGTTGGCTCAGGAACATCTTGTCCAGTCATCACACGATGTCCTTTTTCAGGGTCATATTGCCCTTCCCATTTAGACATCACGACAGCTGCAAGTGCATTACCTGTTAAGTTGACAACAGTTCGCGCCATATCCATGATACGGTCAACACCTGCAATAAATGCAAGACCTTCAGCAGGTACACCGATCGTTCCTAGTGTTGCGAGTAATACGACAAATGAAGTACCAGGAACGGCAGCCATTCCCTTTGATGTCACCATCAGCACAAGAACAAGTGTGAGCTGCTGTACGATCGTGAGGTCAATGCCATATACCTGTGCAAGGAAAAGCGCAGCGATGGCTTGATACAAGACGGAGCCGTCCAGGTTAAACGTATAACCGATTGGGATAACGAAAGAGACAATTCCTTTTGGACATCCGATGCGCTCCATTTTATCCATGACTCTTGGTAAAACTGTTTCAGAGCTTGATGTACTAAAGGCAAGAAGCATTTCGTCTTTCATGTAAGCAAGAAATCTGAAAATATTGACGCCGATCATCTTTCCAATAATTCCGAATACAACGATAAGGAAGAGAGCCAGCGCAAAATAAACAAGACCTACAAGCTTACCTAATGAAATAAGAGATTCAAGACCAAATTTTGAAACTGTTACACCAATGAGTGCGAAGACACCAAATGGTGCAGCTTTCATCACAACATTGACGACATGGAACATGGCATGTGATACACCTTCAAAGAAGGCGAGCACTGGTTTACCGCGTTCACCAATGGCTGAAACGCCGAGTGCAAATAAGACAGTGAAGAAAATAATCGCAAGCAAATCACCTTCCGCCAATGATTGGAAGAAGTTCGTTGGAACGATATGAAGGAACGTATCAGCAACTGATTTACTGCTTTGCTCTTTTTCCGTTTCAACATACTGGCTAATATCTTGTTTTTCCGTATGTCCAAAGTCAACGCCCGCACCAGGTTGAACAAAGTTAGCAAGTACAAGACCAAGGATAATCGCAAATGTTGTGATAATTTCAAAATAAAGAATGGTTCTAAAACCGAGCTTCCCTACTTTTTTACCATCACCGGCACCTGCAACACCTAAAATTAAGCTAGAGACGACAATCGGTATGACAATCATCTTAATGAGTCTTAAGAAGAAGTCTCCAATTGGTTTTAAGTATGTCTCAACACCTGGGTTACCGAAAAAGATCGCACCAACAACGACGCCGAGAATAAGACCGATTAGGATTTGTGTAGCTAATCCGAATTTTAATTTTTTCATAGATTTCCTCCCTAACTTATTCATTAAAGGAATATTCCCATCATATTAAGTTTTAATATATGAATTAAAGTATAACTAAAATTAAAGAGGTTCGTCCATGATTAAATTATATTGAGAAAATACAAAATTGTTTGAAAAAATGAATACTTCGAACCTCCTCCGTTGTTTTAAGTCAATAAAAAGTGTCTTCAGAACTAAAAGTCATCATATGAAAATACTAAAAAACCCTTTTATGACAAGAGTTTTACCTTTTTACCTATTTTTCTGAAAAAATAAAAAGCACTTTTGACTCCAACTGACGACGGAAGAAAAAAGTGCTTTTTTATTCAATTTATTCCCTTATTTAAGATAACTTACTTGTGAGCATTCCTCACATTCATTACCGTAACACTCGTGCTGTTCCATTAAATCATTTCCACATTTTGTGCATTTCTTTGAGGGCAAATTTCTAAAAAACTCAGTGATTTTTCCTAGCATTTGTCATCCTCCAATACATTTTGTTGCTATCATTGTATTATAACAGATTAATAATTGTCAATCTGTTTTGTAACAATAGGCAAGAAGAATGCTTTTTTCATGAAAAATGGGTATATTGTAAGAAGGGGATTTTTACAAAAGGAGGGAAGAATGACGATGAAATTAACCGTGATTGGATGCTACGGAGGGTTTCCAGCAGCCGGTGAGGCGACATCAGGTTATCTTTTTGAATCAGATGGTTTCCGGCTGCTTGTAGACTGCGGGAGCGGTGTTCTTTCTAAGCTTCAGCAAACCATTGATATAGAAGAACTAGATGCTGTTCTCCTTTCTCATTATCATCACGATCATATTGCTGATATAGGACCTCTCCAATATGCGAAATTAGTGGGTTATCATTTAGGGAAAAGCAGCGGTCCGCTTCCGATCTATGGACATACTGGTGATCAAGAGGCATTTGATCGGCTTTCTGATCATGTACATACAAAAGCAAAGCCTTATCATCCGGCAGAAGGCATGCAAATCGGCCCATTTCAAATTTATTTTTTGAAAACGGTTCATCCGGTAGAATGCTATGCTATGAGAATTGAGACAGATGATGCTGTGGTGGTGTATACAGCAGATTCAAGCTATCAGGACGCTTTTATCCCGTTTAGTAAAAATGCAGATCTACTGATCGCCGAAAGCAATTTTTACGCAGGACAAGACGGATCAGGTGCAGGACATATGAACAGTACAGAAGTGGGGAAGATTGCAAATGAAGCAAAGGTTGGGGAGCTCATCATCACTCATCTCCCTCATTTCGGACGGCATAAAGACCTAGTCAATGAAGCGCAGACACTATATACTGGCAGTATACAGCTTGCCCATTCAGGGCTTAGATGGAACAAGGAAGGAAGATAGAGATGCTGTTTATCGATAACGAACAACATGTTGACCCAATGATTAATCTGGCAATTGAAGAGTATTGCTTAAAATATTTAGATCCAGAAGAAACGTATTTGCTGTTTTACATCAACCAGCCGTCGATTATCATTGGAAAGAACCAAAATACAATAGAAGAAATCAATACAAAGTATGTGGAAGATAATGGAATTAAAGTCGTTCGCCGCCTATCCGGCGGTGGTGCAGTTTACCATGACAAAGGAAACTTAAACTTCAGCTTTATTACAAAAGATGACGGGGACAGCTTCCATAACTTTAAAAAGTTCACGGAGCCAGTCATCAAAGCACTTGAAAAGCTAGGAGTCAAAGCTGAATTAAGCGGCAGAAATGACATCATGGCAGATGGACGCAAAATTTCTGGAAATGCCCAGTTCGCCACACGAGGACGTATTTTCAGTCATGGCACACTGCTATTTGATTCAGAAATTGAACATGTCGTCTCTGCATTAAATGTGAAAAAAGAAAAGATTGAATCTAAAGGCATTAAATCCATTAGAAGCAGGGTCGCGAATATTAGCGAACTAATGGATCAAAAAATGACAACAGAGGAATTTAGAAAAATTCTTTTAAGCTACATTTTTGATACGGATGGGGACGTGCCTCGATATCAACTGACTGAAAAGGATTGGCAAAAGATCCATGAAATTTCCCAGGATCGATATCAAAAATGGGAATGGAACTACGGCCGTTCACCTAAGTTTAATTTGCAGCACTCTAAGCGGTTCTCAGCTGGCTCGATCGATCTGCGTTTAGAGGTGAAAAAAGGCATGATCCAAGACTGCAAGATCTTTGGTGACTTCTTTGGTGTGGGGGATATTGCCGATATTGAAAAAAGACTGATCGGACAGCAATATGATCGTAAAACCATCAGCGACGTATTAGAAGATATGGATATGCGCCACTATTTCGGCAACGTATCGAAAGAAGATTTTCTTGATTTGATTTATTAAGCGGGGGACAAGCACGGCTAGAGATAGCGGTGCTTTTTTGATTAAAAGAAATGAAAGCGATTAACATTTGATCTTGTGGATTTTTTCGATTGTCTATTATAATAGAAAGGAGGAATGCTTGGCCATAAAATGAATGGCTATTCATTCATTAACGACGCATAAGGGGTGGGAGAATGGAATTGATCAAAAATCTTGAGCAGACTGCGATGACCAAGGGAGAAAGTATCGCACTGGTCTTTGAAGGAAAGAAGTGGACCTATCGAGAGCTGATGACAAGTGTCGAGCGTTTTGCAGATGGCTTAGTCAACGAAGGGTTTCAAGCTGGGGAACATATCGCGCTTATTTTAGGAAATTCACCGCATTTCGTCATTTCTTTTTTTGGTGCATTGAAGGCAGGGCTTGTCGTTGTACCTGTCAATCCAACATACACGCCAAGTGAAATTGGATATATGCTGATCACAGGAGATGTAAAAGGCATTGTTGCACCTGATCAGCTTTTGCCAGTATACGAGCAGGTGTATGAACAGCTTCCGGCTATTGAACGAGTGATAATTTGTGCAGAAAATGAATCGGCGTGCAGATCAAGTTTTAAGGAAGTATCTAATCGTCTTGTCTTCTTTGGAAAGCTTGTGTCTGGACATGCGCCAGAAACGACACATCCTTCCATTCAGCCTGACGATACTGCGGTTATTTTATTTACATCTGGCACGACAGGAAAACCAAAGGGTGCGATGCTGACTCATTTCAACCTTTATTCAAATGCCAGAGACATTGCTGAGTACCTATCGATTGATGAAAGGGACAAGGTCATTGCTGCTTTGCCCATGTTCCATGTATTTTGTTTAACGGTCTGTATGAATGCACCGTTGATTCATGGCGCGACCATTTATGTCCTGCCGCATTTCAGCCCATCTGAGCTTTTGCGCATGATGGAAAAAGAAAAACCCACGCTATTTGTTGGTGTTCCAACCATGTATAACTATTTATACCGCCAAGACGGTCATGATGAAGCGATGACATCAGTGAGGATTTGTATATCAGGTGGTGCCTCGATGCCTGTTGCTTTACTACACGGTTTTGAGAAAAAGTTCGGTGTCACGGTGCTGGAGGGCTATGGATTATCAGAGGCTTCCCCAGTGACTGCTTTCAATCCTCTTGATGGAAAAAGAAAACCGGGTTCAGTCGGGACCGACATTATGAATGTGAAGAATAAGATCGTGAATGAGCTTGGAGAGGAAGTCGGTCCGAATGAAGTCGGAGAACTCATTGCAAAAGGGCCAAACATCATGAAAGGCTATTATCAAATGCCAGAAGATACTGAAGCTGCATTGCGGGACGGGTGGCTGTATACAGGTGATCTGGCGAGAAGAGATGAAGATGGATATATTTATATTGTCGATCGAAAAAAGGATATGATTCTCGTTGGCGGTTATAATGTCTATCCAAGAGAAGTAGAAGAAGTGCTTTATCAACATGAAGCTGTAGCAGAAGCCGTCGTCATCGGTGTGCCAGATCCAAACACAGGTGAGGCTGTCGTCTGTTACATTTCCCCTAAGAAACATGCTCACATCAATCAAGAAGACATCATCATACATTGTTCACGCTATTTAGCGAAATATAAGCAGCCCCAAACGATCCATTTCATAGATGATATTCCAAAGAACACAACAGGTAAAATTTTAAGAAGAGCGCTAAAGGACAAGTATCAAACAGAAGAAAGTAAATAAAAAAGGGGAGTCTCTTATGAAGAAGCTCCTCAGCGTGAAGATAAACCCTCGCATTCGGTGTCAGTTCTGCGTGCTGGTGCTCACGAATATCAAATTCGCTCCGCGCCAGTACTCGGCCTTCCTAGACTTCAAGGGTTTTCATATCACGCTGAAAAGAAGACAAAGGGCTAAAATCAAGATCATTTTAGCCCTTTGTCAACAATCTGGGAGTCTCTTATGAAGAGACTCCCTTTTGAATGGCTTCTTTTAACTGTTTCTGAAAAGAATTTGACTGTTTTTGATTCAGTTCATAATACGTGCCATCTACTAAAAAAACGACCTGAGAACGGTTGGTCCATAGCTGAAAGGTGGTGCCGTTTGTTCGTCCAAACATCACCTTGGCAATATAATCAGGTTTTTTTATATTTTTCTTAAGATGATTGCTTGTTTGTTTGCCTTTGTTTAATTCTTCAATTAAATCTTCAGCTGTGTCTTTATCATCTATTTCATAAGAAATGGACTGATTCGACGGTGAAAGCAATAATTTTTCTGCTCGATTCTCATCGAAAATGTCACTAGTCCTGCTGAACACATAAAAGAAGGTGATCAGTAAAAGTCCAAAGATCACAATTCCTGCAAGAATTTTCTTCATTTTGATCCTCCAACTCACTGTTTTACCTATAGCTTCCCCGGTTTTTTAGAAGCATAATCATTTTTTCCGCTCAAGCTTTTGCAGATGGGGCATGCTATGATGGAGGCAAATGAGACAGGTTCTAAACAAAAGTGTGCGTGATTAGAATAAAGAGAGGGATGGAAAGGAGGCTGACCTGTGCGTGTACGTAAATGGGTAGCTCTTGCAACGTTAGCATACATATTGTACGGTCTGTTTATTTATTTTTATTTGTTTCTAATGGGTGATTCATCTGTTCCTGAAAGTGTGAAAGGGACAAGTGCAGACCCGCATACCTTTATGACAAGCCATGAGCTTGTCATCAGCGAGAATTTCTCGAAAATACGTAACCTGCTGTACTTTATGACAATCCCGTTAGATTGGTACGTCTTTTTCCTTTTGCTCATTTCAGGGTTTTCACGGAAATTAGCAGACTGGAGCTTTGCAGCAGCTCGTTTCACATTCTTAAGTAAACTTGTTTATGTCTTCGTGCTGTCACTTCTAACGATGCTGGTTTCATTGCCGATCAAGTGGATTGGCTATCAGCTGTCTTTACACTACGGAATATCTGCTCAAAGCACAGCAAGCTGGTTAAAGGATCAAACGCTGGATTTCTGGATTGAATATCCGCTCCTTTCCCTATGTGCCCTTGTGTTCTTTTGGCTTATTCAAAAGAGAAGGAAGTTATGGTGGCTGTATGGCTGGTGTTTGACAGTCCCAGTCACACTCTTCCTCTTCTTTATACAACCGGTCGTCATTGATCCGCTATACAACGATTTTTACCCATTAAAGGATCAAGCACTTGAGAAAAAGATATTAACGCTTGCAGAAAAAGCGCATATCCCGGCAGATCATGTATATGAGGTCAATATGTCTGAGAAAACAAACACGATGAACGCTTATGTAACAGGGATTGGTGAAAATAAACGCATTGTCTTATGGGACACGACGCTGCAAAAGCTAAAGGATCAGGAAATTTTATTTATCATGGCGCATGAAATGGGCCATTACGTCATGAAGCATGTCTATATTGGCCTAGCTGGATATTTAGTGCTGTCACTAGCAGGATTTTTTGCAATGGACCGCCTTTATTTTTACCTTCATCAAAAGGGAGCTGCCTCATTTCGGCTGAAGGGACCACAGGATGTCGCTGCTCTTCCGCTTCTTTTGATCATTGTATCCATGCTGTCATTTGCAGCTTCCCCTTTTACAAATGCTGTTTCAAGGCATCAAGAACGGGCAGCTGATGAATATGCAGTGAACCTGACAAAAGATGGGGAGGCGGGGGTGACATCTTTTCAAAAACTTGCAAAATCAGGTCTGTCCCAAGTCAATCCGCCGCTTCTAGTGAAAATATTCCGCTATGGACATCCTACGATGATGGACAGAATCACGGATATGGAAAAGGCAGCAAAAAAAGAGGGAACGTCAAATAGCAGTAAATAAATAAAATCCGGCTGGGTCAGCCGGATTTTTTGCACACTTGTTTAGTTAGAAGCCGCTTGAACGTTAATTAACCCTTTTCCGTAATAGAAGGAGTTACCAAGCGGTGTTGCCGTGTTTTCTAAGCGCTGGCGAACCTGTGAATTTGATAGATTCGGGTTCTTAGAAAGAATAAGCGCTGCTGCTCCTGCTACATGAGGAGAAGCCATAGACGTTCCAGTATAAGAGGTGTATCCACTGCTTGGTACTGTACTTAAAATGGAAGTACCAGGTGCGGAAACATCTAATTCAGGACCTGCGCTAGAAGATGAGTTTCTTACATTGCTGCTGTTCACATTGGCAACGGCAATTGTAGAATCATATTTTGCTGGATAGCCAACAGTACTTGTAGAGCCAGTGGAGCCTGAATTACCTGCAGCAGCAACAACAACGATTCCGCGGTTGTTTGCTGTATCAACAGCATTTTTAAGCGCTGTTGAACCGCTTGGTCCGCCTAAGCTCATATTGATGACATCCATGTTATTGGCAACAGCCCATTCAATACCGCTAATAATCCAGCTGTATTGTCCATCGCCATAACGGTCTAACACTTTAACAGCATACAAGGAAGCGCTTGGAGCGACACCAAGAACACCAATTGTATTATCAAGAGCAGCAATGGTTCCGGCTACGTGAGTTCCGTGTGATTGAAAGTCTTGGGTGGCATTTGGCTCTGAAGGGACGAAGCTAGCACCGCCTGCAACATTTAAGTCAGGGTGTGCAGCGTGGATACCAGTATCAAGGACAGCTACTTTGACGTTAGCACCTTTATAACCTTGAGCGTGTACAGCTGGAGCTTTGATTTGAGGGATACCATAAGGGACGGTTTGTGCATATGCTTCTGCTTTGTGGTCTTCTTCTACATAAGCAATGCTAGGGTCATGCTCAAGTTTTTTTGCGGCTTGTTCGGACATCTTCACTTGTGCAGCATTAATGAGCCGATATTGCTTTTCTAGTTTTCCACCATTTTGAGTCACCGCTTGTTTTTTAGAGCTGTTTGTGGTGGCAGAAGCTTTAAAGCCAACGATATAGCTTTTTTCACTTTCTGACTTTGAGGCAGTCTCGGCATTTGCCATCGTGCCTCCAAACCCTGATGAAAACAGAAGAGGGACAGCCAATAAAACACTTGTCATCACATTTTTCTTTTTCACGCACATTCCACATCCCTTTTTTCTTATTTCAGAATAATCATCCGTAGTCTATAAGAATGAAACGTTTGATTATTCTGTATTTTCAGTTTAATAGAGGTAGGCAAATAAGAGTAGACCTGAATTTTTGTGAAAGTCCTAGCGGAAATTAGGGAATTAAGTCGCTTGTAATAGGTGGTGAATTATGTTTATTTTAGTTTTTCTGCGTTTTCCTATTAAAAAGGAAGTGTGCTTTTTTTCTCATGATCAATTTCAGGACAAACATTCGATACCCGAAAGGTCATTAAATAGGTAGAAAAGGCTAGCATCTATTTCGAATTTCGATATAAAAAAATATTATTTTATCATTGTTTCTGTCATAAAAAAAAGAACCTGCTAAGATCACAGGTTCTTTAAGAAGGAGAAGATTGAGTTAAATGGCTGACCACGTTGTAATCACGAACCTTCCATTTACCATCTTTCCATTCAACATAATTTAAGCAAGCATTGACAAGTCTCGTGTTCTGAAGACCCATATGTTCGTCAGCTAAAGCGGTGAGTAAGGCGTGGATGGCAGCACCGTGCGCCACGATCAGGACATGTTGATCTGGATAGGCTGCTTTGACCTTTTCAATCCCTTCTAACATTCGATCTTGAATCGTCTCAAGTGGTTCCATATTTGGATACTGCTTATCTGGAAACAGCTTCTGGCGCTCCTCAATCGACATGCCTTCAGCGTCACCATAATCACGTTCAATGAAATCGTCCATGATGACGAGAGGTGCGTGTACATGTTTTAAAATCAAATGAGCTGTTTCTTTAGCCCTTGATAATGGACTGGAAATGACAACATGCCAATGGACATCCTTTAAGTAAAGTCCAGTTTGTTCAGCCTGCCATTTACCTGTGTCGTTTAAAGGGATATCTGTTCGCCCTTGAATTCGTTTCGCTGCATTCCAATCTGTTTCCCCGTGTCTGACTAGGCAAATTGTTGTCAATCAAATCCCGCCTTTTCTATCTTTTCTTCTATTATACTAAAGCAGAAGAAAAATGACTGGATTAGCGATTTGTCAGACTCGTTAAGGATTCAACTGAGCTGGCCACTTGGGAAACCGTTTGTTTGACTTCCTTCAACTCGTTTAGGAATGTTTGGAGATCTATTTCAATTTTTCCGTTTTGGTTCTTACTTAAGTTCATGCTGCTCACGATATCATCGAAAAGAGAATTGATTTGAGTCATTTTTTCTTTACTGTCAGTCACAAGTAAATTCACGTCCGCAATATGCTGTGACACAATGGCGATTTGTGAATTTGTGTTGTTGACAAGCTCTGACACAGTTGAAACCGTTTTCTTTGTGTCCTCTGATAATTTACGAACCTCGTTTGCGACGACAGCGAACCCTTTTCCATGTTCACCTGCTCGAGCAGATTCGATTGAGGCATTTAAAGATAACAAATTCGTTTGCTCTGCTATGCCTGTGACGATCCCGAAAATTTGTTCAATTTGTTTTGCAATTTCTTCTAAGCGTTTAATTTCAGTTTCAATCTTTGTCATGCTGCCATCAATTTGATTCATTTGTGTTTGCTGAATTTCTAATTCTTTTTTACCGCCGATTGATTTTTCTTCGACCTGTGCTGATATTTTCGTTCCAGCCTGTGACATATCCGCCATCTCATCAGATTTTGATACAAGCTTGTCCACTGCACTTGTTGTGTTGGAGAAGAGAGAAGCAAGCGAATTTGAGGTTTCTGTAATTTTTGTATGAAGCTCTTGCTGTTGTTCTTCCGCTTCATCACGAATTTTAGAATATTCATTTTGGAACGTATCTAGGACAAGCTGCTGCTCTAAATTTAAGATTTTCGTCGTCGCTTTGACTGCCGTCTGATATTCTTTAAAATCTTGGATATGCTGTGCAAATAAATCCATAATTGAAAGCAAAAGGTCTTGGAATGCCGCCATATACCATTTAGGCTGGAGGCCAATCCGTAAATGAACTTGTGCAATCTTAATTCTTTTTGCCACGTAGGCATCGTCAATCACACCTGCAAACATTTCGCTAATATGAATGCGGAGTGTTTTTTTCAAACGTTCGACAGAACTATTATCTTGAATAATATGCATCAAGGAAGACTCTACTTCTAAATTTTTATAAAATTTATCAACGATATGTGCAATATCATCTTGAACGATTGGATTCAGCTGTTTCAATATAAAAAGGTCTTGCTGCGTCAAATCAATCATTTTAATTTGCTTGGCAATGTCCGTATTCTCCGAAAAGTTGATTCTTTTTATCCCATCATCCTGCTGTGTGAAAAAAGCAGTGTTTTTTCTTTTAGTATCTTTTTTAAATAACAATGTTATTGTCCCCCTATAATCATCACAAATATCAGACTTTATGTTTTTTATCGGATAATATTGGATTTTTTAAAGGGGAAACAGTGAAATTTTACTGTTCTTTATATGACCTTTTTAGTGGTTTCTTTGCTGGGCCTTCTACTACTTCTCCAGTAATTGAAAAACGTGAACCGTGGCAAGGGCAATCCCAGGTGCGGTCACTATTATTCCAAGCGACTTCACAGCCTAAGTGAGTACATGTTGTATCGACAAAAAAGACATTCCCATCCTCTGATTTAAAGGCACCGCATTTCTTATGTTCATAAGATACAATGCCGCCTTCGCCTGGTTTTAAATCATCAATGGTTTGATCAGTTCGTTTTAATTTACCGCTGATCAGCTTGGCAGCGACATTGGTATTTTCTTTCATAAAATCTTTGATGAATGAGTCAGAAACAAGTCTTGATGGTGTAAAGATCGATTCGTAGGGATTCGATTTCTCCTCAATTAAATCACCGATAAGAGTCGCTGCGACATGGCTTGTGGTCATGCCCCATTTTCTAAAGCCGGTAGCAACAAAGATATTCGGATGATGCTTGGTCAGGTGGCCAATGTAAGGGATTTGATCCATAGTGACCATATCGTGCGTCGACCAGCGATAAAGAACCTCCTCAATTCCAAGTGTATCGTTTCCGAACTTTTCTAGTGCTTCATAGTGTGCGGATTCATCACCGCCTTGTCCGGTTTTATGGCCTTCTCCTCCGATGAGAACCACTTCTTCACCGTGAAGTTCTGCCGTTCTTAAAGAGTGAGCGGGCTGGTCGATTCCTAAGTACATGCCGTTTGGAAGCGGCTTGGTTGTTTTGGCTGCTACTACATAAGATTGCTCGGGATGAATTCGAGTGAAATAAAGTCCTTTGCCATCATAAAAAGGAAAGTGTGAACAGGTAATGATATAGCGGCCTATCAGATGATGCCCACTTTTTGTGACGACAGCAGGCCGTTTCCCTTCTTTAACATCGACTGCGGTTGTCTGTTCAAAAATACGCACACCTCGCTCAATGAGCTGGTCGATCAGTGCATTTAGATAATGAAGGGGATGAAACTGTGCCTGCTGCGTCATCGCAAGGGCAGCTTTTATGTCAGTGTCAAAAGGAAGCTCTGTTTTCCATTCTCGGTCAATGCCTAGCTGTTTGTAGGCATCTAATTCCTTTTTTAACTTTTTTATGCCGCTTTCTTCCTTTGTATAAAGGTAAGCATCTTTTACCTCTAGCTGACAATCGATTTCGTGCTCTTTAACACGTGCTTGAATGAGATCTTTTGCTTTCTCATTTGCTTCTACATACAAACGGGCTTTTGGCATGCCAATTTGCTGAATCAGCTCATGATAGTACACATCGTGCTGTGAGGTGATTTTAGCTGTCGTGTGTCCGGTCGTGCCTTGCAGTAATTGATCCGCATCAATGATGATGACATCGAGCCCGCGTTCTGTCATTTCAAACGCAGTAGCGATACCGGTGATACCGCCGCCTACAATAATCACATCTGCTGTGAGATCCTCACTTGCAGAAGGAAAAGAATGCTTCTGACTCTCCGCTAACCATAACGATTTTGCCTGCTTCATTCCTTTATGTTCTTGTTCCATGTTGTCGCCTCCAGTTACTTGTTGTGTATAATTTTTCCACAATGCAGAAAATCATACATCTGAAAGGAAACAAGCATGACATACATAAAAAAATAGCCAACACATAAAAATAAACAAGATAAAAGGAAGGAGTGGACTGACGTGTCAACAAAGCAGCCGAAGAAAACATTGCCGCCTCAGCATCAGAATGAACGTCCGGGTCTTGAATATAAAATGAACCCTAGACCTATTTTTGATCGAGAGGTGCAGAATAAAAAGCTAGCGGGGAAAACGGCCATTGTGACAGGTGGAGATAGCGGGATCGGAAGAGCAGTCTCTGTTTTATTTGCAAAGGAAGGAGCCAATGTAGCCATTGTTTACTTGAGTGAACATCGTGATGCAGAGGAAACGAAGGACTATATTGAAAAGGCGGGAGGCCGCGTCATCTTAATTGCAGGTGACTTAGGGGATGAGGCTTTTTCAAATGAGGTCGTTAAAAAAACAAAAGATGCTTTCGGTTCCATTGATATTTTGGTAAACAATGCAGCAGAACAGCATCCGCAAAAAAGCATTGAACAGATTACCTCGCATCAGCTTCTTCGGACATTTCAAACGAATATTTTTGCCTTGTTTTATTTAACAAAGGCTGTGCTCCCTCATTTAAAGAAAGGAAGCAGTATCATTAATACAACCTCCGTCACAGCCTATAAAGGGCATGAAACCTTAATCGATTATTCATCGACGAAAGGGGCGGTTGTGACATTTACTAGATCATTATCCTTATCGCTCATTAAACAAGGGATTCGAGTGAATGGGGTCGCTCCGGGGCCTATTTGGACGCCGCTGATTCCATCAACTTTTACGGAAAAGGAAGTCTCTGAATTTGGTGGAGATGTCCCAATGGAACGGCCTGGTGAGCCAGTAGAGCTTGCGCCAAGTTATTTATTTTTAGCGAGTGAAGACTCGTCTTACATGAATGGACAAATCCTGCATGTGAATGGCGGAACCATTTTAAATGGGTAAACAAAAAACTTGCGGTAAAGAGACGAGTTGCTGTCTCTCTGCCGCAAGTAAAATCATCATGATTAATGTAAGCAGTGTTCTGCATATTGAGCTGAAAGGTCATTGAATCGCTTTTCATCTCGCTGATCCAGTGCCTTATCAATCTCTTCTCTAAGGAAGGTTAAGCGCTGTTTATAAAGCGCCTCATCTAAAACCATTTGAATATAGATGTCTAAAATAGTGACGCCGTTTTCTTCGGTTTTTTGGGTGTTGCGGGACTTCATGAGCTCAGCGTACGTTTTTTTCTCTTTCATAAAGAATCCCCCCGATGCCTTTTTTATAGTATATGGATTGGCAGAGAAAAAATCAACAAGAATTTATAATTTTTAGACAATTTATTTTTGAGCAAAATCGACACCTCTTGTCCAATCGACAGGATATGATATACCTTTAAAAATGACTTTTAGATAGATCGAATGTACTAAAAAATATGATAAAAAGATGATTTTAAATAAATTTTGAAAAAATCCTGTCGTTTCTTATACGTTGGTGATAGATTAATAGTATCTAAAATAACCAAAAATTAACACAGGAGGAAATGAAGTGTCAGGAATTAGAAAAACACCTTTAGATTCATACGTCATTAATCAAACAACGATGGCGGTCCTTCCAATTGAAGAAGGAAAAAGAGTATATTCAAAAGTCATAGAAAGAGAGACAAGCTTTTACGTCGAATTAAAGCCGCTGCAAATCATTGAGCGCAGCTGCAGATTCTTCGGCTCAAGCTATGCAGGCAGAAAGGCGGGAACATACGAAGTAACAGGTATTTCTCACAAGCCTCCGATCGTGATTGACTCATCCAATCATCTGTATTTCTTCCCAACCTATTCATCCAATCGTCCTCAGTGCGGCTGGATCTCCCACAAATATATTCATACCTTCCAAGAATCATCCCTCGGGGACACGATGGTCACGTTTACAAATGAGCAAACGGTCAAATTAGATGTCTCATATAAATCATTTGAGAGTCAGGTACACCGGACAGCGTATCTCCGAACGAAATTTCAAGATCGTCTTGATGGAGGTCTTCCTAAAAAACAAGAATTTATGCTGTATCCAAAGGAACAGCAGCTCAATCTTGTATACGATTTTATTTTAAGAGAACTTCGTAACAGATATTAACCAAAAACCAGCGGCAGAAAGCCGCTGGACTCCTCAACCTTCGCGAGCTTAGCACATCGTCATTTCTTCCTTGTAGAAAAAACAATTGATATTCGTATAAAAAATTATATAATTTAACTGTATCGTATAAAATTTTATATATATCTAATGGCAGTGAAAGGGGATATGATGATGACTTATGATGAACTGGATACGCCGGCGCTATTAATTGATAAACGGGTGATGATGGAGAATATAGCCGTTATGCAGCAATATGCTGATGGTCAGCAAGTAAAACTGCGTCCTCACACGAAAACGCATAAAACGCCTAGGCTTGCCAAAGTGCAGGAGGAGATGGGCGCATCTGGCATGACCGTGGCGAAAGTAGGAGAAGCTGAAGTGATGGCATCTCATGGGCTGACAGATATTTTTATCGCAAATCAAATTGTAGGCGAGACAAAACTAAAGCGAATTCGAAAGCTGGCAGAGTCAATACATATCTCCTTCGGTATTGATTGTGTAGAGCATGTTCATCAAATTGAAGATGTCTTTCGCAAAGCAGAGAAAAAAGCTCAGGTTTTAATTGAGATAGAGGTTGGAGAAGAAAGGTCTGGTGTCATTGAAGAGAGTGATTTCCGTCAAATCTTACAAGCCATTCAGACATGTGAATTCGTTCATTTAAAGGGAATTTTCTCTCATGACGGACATACATACAAGGCGGAAAGTAAAGCACATTGTCAGGCATTATACGAAGATGCTGTGAATCGAACGCTTCAGTTTGCACAGGTAGCAGAAGAAGCAGGCATGGTGCTAGAGGTAGTGAGCATTGGGTCAACACCTCCATTCTTATTTCAATTTGATATTCCAAAGGGAGTAACCGAAATCAGACCAGGCACGTATATCTTGATGGATGCTTCCCAGTCCAATGTGCTCGGCACATTTTCACATTGTGCGGCAACCGTGCTGACGACGGTGATCAGTAAACCGACAAAGTCCCGGGTCATTACAGATGTTGGAGCAAAAGGGCTGACGGCTCAAACTCGTACAAAAGGGCTGACCAAAACAAAAGGATTAGGCAAAGTGAAAGAATATGATGATGTATTTGTTTCAAGTGTATTTGACGAGCATGCCATCATCTATCATGAAGACTTCCGCCAAAGTGTAGAGATCGGTGAGAAGGTACAAATTATTCCGAATCACATTTGCCCTGTGGTCAATCTTCATGAAAAAGCATACCTCATTCAAGATGGTGAAGTGGTAGAAGAGCTTGTGGTTGCTTGCAAAGGAAAACTTCAATAAATCAACTGATAGAACAATGGAGTGAAAGAAATGTCAGAAGTGAAATATCAATTCAATCGCTACATACCAATCGCTAAAACGATTGCGCATATGTTTGGCCCTTCTTGTGAAGTGGTCATTCATGATCTGACCCAGCCGCAATCGTCTGTCATTTTTACGATCAACAATCATGTAACAGGGAGAGAGATCGGACAGTCCTTTGATCATCTAGTGAAACAGGTCCTCTTGTCGGATGAATTTGGCGAAGATTATTTAGCCGGCTATGAAATAAAAACAGAGGATGGAAGAACCATCAAAGCGTCTACAACGCTGCTCCGTGATGACAAGGAGCAGGTGATTGGTGCGCTGTGTATCAATTACGACATGAGTGCAGTCAGTCATGTGAAAGAATTGATTGAAGAGCTCGTCCCTGGCTTATCAAAAAAGGTGCCGGCAACGCAGCGTAATGAAGACAAGGATTCACTGCAAAGTGTAGATGAAATTGCGGATCGCCTCATCGAACAAATTATTTCTCATCAAAAAGGATCATTAAAAAAACGTCAAGAAAAAATTGAACTCATACGTTTTATGGATGAGAAAGGTATTTTCCTCATGAAAGGCTCTGTGGATAAAGTAGCGGAGCGTTTAGGTATATCAAAGGTGACAGTTTACAGCTATTTAGACGAATTGAAGAAAATAAAAGAATCAGAGGAAACATCGTAAAGCTTTGAATTCAGTAGGGGGCTGGCTATGTTAAAAGAAACCTATGTTTGTGCTTCATGTCACGCAGTCTATCCAAGTACACCTGATATTTGGAGATGTCCGTGTGGCGGTTTATTGAATGTAGACTGGGAGAGGCCAGCATTTTCAAAGGAACATATTCGAAGTGAATGGCCTGGGATGTGGAGGTATGCGGGCGCACTGCCTTTTCATTCTGAAAACAGTGTGTGGAAAGAGATCACAATGGGAGAAGGATATACGCCGCTTGTGCCGTTATCCCAAGAAGATCCGCATACATTTGTGAAAGTCGATTACATGATGCCTACGCTTTCTTTTAAAGATCGAGGAGCAGCTGTCCTGATCGCAAAGGCGAAAGAGTGGGGCGTCAAAAAGGTCATTGCTGATAGCAGCGGAAACGCAGGAACATCTATTGCCGCCTATGCGAAGCGTGCTCAGGTGGAATGTGATATTTTCCTAGGGGCAGGCACTTCACCGAAAAAAATCGCTCAAATAAAGGCACATGAAGCGAATATTCGTATGGTAGATGGAACCCGCGAGGATGTGGCAAAGGCAGCGCAGCTCGCAGTTCAGCAAGAAGGTACGTTTTATGCTAGTCATGTATTTAATCCGTACTTTTATGAGGGAACAAAAACGTACGCTTACGAAATATGGGAACAGCTTAGAGGCGTGCCGGATACCCTGATCATTCCTGCCGGTAATGGTACACTCTTATTAGGTGTGTACCAAGGTTTCTGTGAACTGTTAGCGGAAGGTCTCATAGAGGTTTTGCCAAAAATCGTCGCGGTTCAAGCAGAAAACTGTGCTCCACTTGCACAAGCTTTTCATGAGCAGTGTCTTGAGAAAGTAACGGTTCAAAATAAAGGAACGATCGCTGAGGGCATTGCGATTGCAGCACCTGAACGTGCAACACAAATCCTTCACGCCATCAAGCAGACAAATGGATATATCGTGACAGCAAACGAGAAAGAAATCAAAGCGGCGCACACAGCACTTGCGGCAAAAGGGTTTTACGTTGAACCGACAACAGCTGCCAATTATGCTGGCTATTTGAAGCATGAAAAAGCGGCACAAGAACTGATTGTGATGCCACTATGCGGAGCGGGTTTAAAAGCAGTTTAAATCAAAGGGGGATCACAGATTGAAATCAATTCATCTAAAAGACAAACTCACAACATTTACTGAGCACTGGTCACCGAAGGTCATCGCAGAGATGAATGATGTGCAATTTAAGCTAGTGAAAATACAAGGGGAATTCGTTTGGCATCAGCATGATGATACGGACGAAGTGTTTCTCGTCATTGATGGCCAGATGGGAATTGAGTTTAGAGATGGCAAGGTCGAACTGCATGCAGGAGAAATGTTCGTGATCCCAAAAGGAAAAGAACACAAACCATACGCCAAAGAAGAATGTCATGTCATGCTGGTTGAACCGCGGGGAGTTGTCAATACAGGGGATGCCTCTTCTAAGCTGACAGCAGAAAATGATGTGTGGATTTAATGCAAAGCGAAAAGACGCCGAAAGGGGTCTTTTTTTTTAGAAAAAATCATGAAAATGACATACACTGAAACCAAATATATCTCTCTAGTCGTCTATTGACTGTATCGGCAGGATGTCAATGAAATGACAGGGAAATGTGGATCATTCGACGTCTTTTCATCCATTTGCTCATAAATCACAGAAGTGACACGAGCCGTCTGTTACAATAAAAGAAATCATTTCTTAAAAGTGTTCGTATGAGGTAAAGGATACTCATAGTTGACCGATATGAACGAATGGGAATTAGAAATGGAGGCTCTGTATGAAAAAACGATTGCATTTGATGCTGCTATTCACCGTGACAGTGACATTACTAGCAGCCTGCCATGAAGCAGGTCAGTCGCCTTCAAAACAAGACACAAAAGAAGCTGCGTATGAACAATGGGTTCAGCGTTATATGGATGAGTTAAATGAAGCATATGAAAACATGACAGACCAATTCATTTCAGATGGACATGGAAAGATTCAAGCAAATGGAAAATTGGCAAAAGCGACGAAAGCATTTGATCGTGTGATTCAAAAAGGACTTGCTCATCAAGAAGTTCCAGCTGCGTACAAACAGGCTGACAAACAATTAAAGACAGGCCTTGCTTCATTTGAAAAAGGGATCGATAAGGTGGAGCAGCTGTTGAAGCATCCTGATCACGAAAAGCTGTTTATTTCCGCTACCCATCATTTACAAGATGGTTTGCAACAGATAGCTGCATTTATTGAAGAAGTAGGTCACATACAGCAATCATGAAAAAAGATTGGAAGTTCACTTCCAGGCTTTCGGATTGTTGGCAAAGGGCTAAAATGATTTTTATTTTAGCCCTTTGTCTTCTTTTCAGCGTGATAGAAAACCTTTGAAGTCTAGGAAGGACGAGCACCGGAGCGGAGCGAATTTGACATTCGTGAGCACCGGCGCGCAGACCTGACAACGAATGCGAGGGTTTGTCTACACGCTGAAGCTTGGAAGTTCACTTCCAGGCTTTTTTAGATGTGAAGTGTTTGCTTTAAACGGCGCACGCCCTCTTGAATCATTTCTTCATCTGTACAGGCGAAACCAAGCAGCAATCCCTTTCTATTGCTTTGATAACAATAGGGGCTTAATGGATAAATTCCGACACCAGCGTATTTAGCAGCCGCAATACTGCCTTTTTCATCAAAGTGTGGCGCTCCTTCTAAAAAGACATGAAGGCCAGTATCGGTTCCATATAAGTGGAAGTGTTTGTCAAATTGATGTATCAAAAGGGCTTCCATCATAGCCGCCTGCCTTTTTTTATAAAGCTGTCTCATTCGCCTGACATATCGCGTGAATTCTCCTTCTCTGAAGAATGAAGCAAGTGTAATTTGTTCCATGATCGGCAGCTGTCTTTGGATGAGTGATTGCAGCGCAGCGATTTCTTTGATGACAGCTTTGGAGCCGATGATTGCAGCAAGGCGTATGCCGGGTGCCAGCACCTTTGAAAAGCTTAAGATGTATAACACATGATCGGGTGCTTCTGAAAATAAGGAAGGAAGCGGCCCGCCATGATAACGATAATCCCCATCAAAATCATCCTCTAATATATAAGACTGGTGGCTGACAGCAAACTGTATCAGCTGCTGTCTTCTGTTTACACTCATACATACACCTGTTGGACGCTGATGGGAAGGCGTCACTGCGATCAGCTTGGTTCGTCCGGGCAGTGCGTTCACAATCATTCCTTCTTCATCTACTGGTGCGGGGTGAATGTTCATTTCACGATGTAAAAACGAAAGCCTTGCCCCAGGAAAACCTGGATCTTCAACAGCGACCGTATCGCCTTTTTTGAGCAGGACTTGTGAAATCAAGTCAATGGCTTGCTGCGTGCCCCCTGTTAACACCATTTGATCTTCTTCTACATCGATTCCGCGTTCAACAGATAAATATTGGCGTATTTCTGAGCGTACTTCCCATAATCCGTGCGGGGAAGAATAGCCCCAATCCTTCAAGTCTAAGCGCTGTAATGCTTTCATAAGCGAGCGTTTCCATATGTTTTGAAAATGTTCGTCGATGGCTGGCTCTTGATGGCGAAAGTCGATATCGAGCTTCTCATGAAATTGATTGGCCGAGAGCCAGTGCTCCATTTGTTTTTCAGCCTCGTCAAAATGAGGCCTAACGGGAAGTGCAAAGGGCGGCTCACTTTGATGGGGAGTGGAAGCGGCGTATTGGTCACTTGAGATAACCTTTGTCCCGCCTCTTCTAGATGTGCTGACATAGCCTCTTGCCAGCAGTTCATCATAGGCAAGCTGTACGGTTGATCTTGATACGTTTAGCTCCTGTGCTAACACGCGTGTCGGCGTTAACTGATCGTTAGGATTCAGTCTTTGTGAATGAATTTTTTGAATGATACCAGTCACGATTTGCTGCCATAGCGGGGTAGAGCTTGAGCGGTCTAAATGAATATACATGAGGCACCTTCTCTCTTTGTCACGTCATCATATGATGATGACACGGAATTATGGACTGGTCAATAGAGTTATTTTTGGATGTAGGAAGAAAGCCAAATGGTGTGTAAACTGTTGTCAGATGTTATTTACATAGAGGAGAGAGTCAAATGATTCCTGCATCAAAAGAAGAAACGGCACAACGATCCATGATCCCGTTTATTTTCGTTTTATTTGGTCTTTTCATGATTACGACCGCTGTGAATCTGCAAGTGCCTCTTTATACGGCGTATGCAGATCAAGCGGGGTATGGAAAGGCGGCAACAGCACTTGTGTTTGCTGCGTATGTATTCGGACTTATTCCAGTATTGCTTTTTCTCGGCGGCATTTCTGACCGGGCTGGACGCAAACCCATTTTATTGGTCGCGCTTTGCTTTTCATTATGTGCCACCCTTTTGATGGTCGTGCATCCTTCCATACAGATGCTCTTTGCTGCCCGGATGCTGCAAGGAGTGGGTCTTGGTCTAAGTGTTGGAACATGCACGGCCTATTTGATTGCTTTATATCCAGAGAAATCAGGCTGGATACCAACTTTTATTGCATTATGTAGTTCGGTTGGATTTGGGGGAGGTGCTCTTTTTACAGCGCTTCTTTCTTTTCAAAGTGTGTCGCTCACACCGCTTAGCTATTGGATTGTTTTGGTCTTTTTGATGCTGACGATTGTTGGTGTATTCTTTTTTGTGCCGCCTATACAAGGAAATGCGAGTAAACCGATGATGAATATGCCAAGGTTTCCAAAAGGGACGATGCCGGCGAACTTGGCGATTGCCATCGCATGGTCAGTGTGTGGGCTTGTGATTTCTATTTTGCCAGCACAGCTGAAATTAAATGGATATGAATTATGGGTAGGGCCGGCGCTGTTTTTTATTAATATAGCAGGTGTCCTCATGCAGCCCTTTGTTCGTAAGATGAACAGCAGCGCAGCGCTCCGGGTGGGTTTTATCTGTCTTCCGTGCGGATATGGCCTGCTGCTGTTCGGCGCAAATGGCGGGTCCATCTTCCTTGTACTTGCCGGGACCATGCTTGCGGGCACTGCTTGCTATGGATTTACTTACTTAGGTGGTCTTCAGCTGATTGTCGAGCGAGGGAAGAAGGAGGCGGCTAGAGCGGTTGCAGGATATTACTTGTTTGCTTACTTAGGTCTTGGCATTCCGAGTGTTTTTGTCGGTCTCTTTGCTGATATGTACGGTACTCAGACGGTGTTAACCCTCTTTTTCTTGGTCGTTTTGGCCGCCTGTCTCATACTGTTTATCTCAGGTTTCAGACGGAAACAAAAGTGAAATGTCCATCTTTCTCTTTTTTGATCAATTCGTTTAAAATAAAGGCAAGAGGGGGGAAGATGAATATGAAAAAAGTGCGGCTGGACGGTGCGATATGCAGGTCGCAAGAGGAGCTTCATGACCAACTAAAAACAGTTTTGCACCTTCCTGACTACTACGGGAAAAACCTTGATGCCCTTTGGGACTGTTTAACAGGAGAAGTGAATCTTCCTGTAGAGCTTACATGGGTGAATTTTCAAACAAGTAAAGACGCTCTTGGCCATTATGCAGAGAGCTTGCGGCAGTTATTTCAAGAAGCAGAAGAGGAACTGAAGGGACAATTTCAAGTGAACATTCAATAATTGGGGAAAAAGCAGCTGATACCGTAGGCTGTTTTTTTTATGAGCTTCGGTCCTTTCTCATTACGGTATTGAATATTTCACTAGATGTGATAATATATGAATTGCTGCTTAATTGATAATGATAATCATTTATAGCGGAGAGAGCTTGATAGAAAGTGAGAAACCTGTATGAAGTTGTATCAATTAAGTTTGTTATTTGTGTGTTTGGCATGTGCATCACTGTTTGTCGGTGTACAGGATCTGTCTATTTTACAGCTGTTTCATTTAACAGATGGACAAATGCATACCTTATTGTCAAGTCGCATCCCACGGCTGATGAGTATTGTGCTTGCTGGCATGAGCCTTAGTTTATGCGGCTTTATTATGCAAAGCATGACAAGGAATAAATTTGTTTCACCAACCACAGCAGGAACAATGGATTGGGCCAAGCTTGGTATTTTAGCAGCGATGCTCGTTTTTACACATGCGAGCCCGCTCACGAAAATGGGCATCGCATTTTTATTTACTCTAGCTGGCAATCTCCTATTCTTAAAAATCCTTCGCCATATTAAGGTGAACGATACGATCTATGTACCGTTAGTCGGATTAATGTTTGGCGGGATCGTCAGTGCAATATCTACGTTTATCGCCTATAAATATGATCTGATCCAAAACGTATCTGCATGGCTTCAAGGGGATTTTTCTCTTATTGTTCAGGGGCGTTATGAACTGCTCTATGTGAGTGTTCCATTTTTGATCATCGCGTATTTATATGCTGACCGCTTTACAGTGGCTGGTATGGGCGAGAGCTTTGCTGTCAACTTAGGTTTAACGTATAAACGTGTGATGGCGGTTGGTTTGGTGATCGTTTCGATGATTACGTCTGTCACCATTTTAACAGTCGGAATGCTGCCATTTCTCGGCTTAATCATTCCTAATATTGTATCGATCTATCGAGGCGATCACTTGAAAAAAAGCCTCCCGCATACAGCCTTACTAGGTGCCATTTTTGTTCTGATTTGTGATGTGCTCGGAAGGGTGATCATTTATCCATATGAAATTTCAGTTGGGCTCATGGTAGGCATCATCGGAAGTGCGATCTTCCTGTACATGCTATTAAGGAGGAAACGCTATGCATAAGAAACGTATATTATTTCTCATTGCAGCCATTGCAGCCGTGCTGGTCGTGATCTTCATCACCTTTCAAATGGGATACTGGCAGTACACAGTCCCGAGCCGTTTAAAGAAAGTGCTTGCGATGACATTGACGGGAGGCGCTATTGCCTTTTCATCTGTTGTGTTTCAAACGTTGACCAACAATCGAATCTTAACGCCAAGCATTTTAGGCTTAGACGCACTTTACTTGTTTTTACAAACAGCGATTATTTATCTTTTTGGATCGACCAATTTGATGATCGTCAATAAAAATCTGAATTTTTTCCTTTGTGTTGGGCTGATGATTCTTTTTTCCGTGCTGCTCTATACGGTGATGTTCAAACGAAAAAACAAGCACATTTTCTTACTTCTACTTGTTGGTATTGTATTTGGTACATTGTTCAAAAGTCTTTCTTCCTTTATGGAAATGCTCATTGATCCGAATGAATACCAGGTCGTACAGGATAAATCCTTTGCAAGCTTTAACCACATGAATACGGATATCCTACTCATTGCCTCTGTTTTATTTGTAGCGTTATGTCTTTATATTTGGACATTCCGCTCCAAATTAGATGTGATGTCCCTAGGAAAGGAACATGCTGTGAATCTAGGGATTGACTATGACGGCATCACAAAAAAGATGCTGATCGTGATTGCCGTCCTTGTGTCTATCGCAACGGCTCTTGTCGGACCTATTACGTTTCTTGGCTTACTCGTCGTGAATGTGGCAAGAGAGCTATTTCGTACATACCGGCATACGTACTTGCTATTAGGCTCTTTTTTCATCAGTGTCACTGCCCTTGTAGGCGGGGAGTTTCTTGTAGAAAAGGTATTTACTTTTCAAACGCCGCTGAGTGTCTTGATTGATTTAGTCGGTGGATTGTATTTTATTTACTTACTTTTAAAGGAGAGTCGTTCATGGTCGTGATGAAGGGAGTCAGTAAGACATATAACGGAAAAACAGTGCTTCACAAAACAACTGTCAGTGTGAAAAAAGGACAGCTGACCTCTCTCATTGGTCCAAATGGTGCGGGCAAGAGCACGCTTTTGTCCATCATGAGCCGCCTGATTCAGCCAGACACAGGTGCAGCTTATTTAGAAGACAAACCATATAGTGCGTATCCTCCGCAGGAGCTTGCGAAAAAGATGAGTATTTTAAAGCAGTCCAATCACATGAGTGTGCGCCTGACCGTACGGGAGCTTGTCAGCTTTGGCCGTTTTCCTTACTCACAAGGCCATCTGACAAAAGAGGATGAGAAGATGATCGATGTGTCTCTTCAATACATGAGGCTCGTCGATATTCAGCATCAATACTTAGATGAACTAAGCGGCGGACAAAGGCAAAGAGCCTTTATTGCGATGGTACTGGCTCAGGATACGGATTATATTTTCCTAGATGAGCCTTTAAACAATTTGGACATGAATCATTCTGTTGAGATGATGAAGCTGTTTAAGCAGCTCGTCCATGATCTCGGGAAAACGATTGTTGTGGTTCTCCATGATATTAACTTTGCATCTGTGTATTCTGATCATATCGTCGCCTTAAAAGATGGACAGGTGATCCAAGAAGGCGGAGTAGATGAAGTGATTCAAACAGATGCACTTGAACAAATTTATGACATGCGCATACCGATTGAAGTCATTCGTGGTGAGCGTATTTGCTTATATTTTTCTTAAAAAAATGAAGAGGTGATCAAGCATGAAAAAATGGATATGGATGATGACTGTATTAACAGCGATTGTTGTACTCGCTGCCTGCGGTAACCAAGGGAAAACAGAAGGAACAAATGAGGAAACCGTGACGGTAAAAGACATGTTGAATAAAGATGGCGTGAAAATCAAGAAAAACCCGAAAAAAGTCGTTGTGTTTGATATGGGAAGTCTTGATACGCTGGACAAACTAGGTGTGAATGTGACAGCTTTACCAAAACAAGTCGTGCCAACATATTTATCCAAATATGAAGGTGGCAAATATGAGAATGTCGGCGGCTTAAAAGAGCCGAACTTTGAAAAAATTGCAGAGCTCAAGCCGGATTTGATCATTATTCAGCACCGTCAAGCAGATGCATTCGACGAATTTACTAAAATTGCTCCTACGATTTTGATGGATGTAGACACTGCCAACTATATGGAATCATTTAAAAAGAATGCCACGACGTTAGGGAAGATTTTTGATAAGGAAGATGAAGTCAAAAAAGAACTTGCAGCCATTGATCAAAAAGTGGATGCATTAAAGAAACAAGCAAAAGAGTTGAAACAAAATGGGTTGGTGATCATGGCGAACGACAGCAAAATGACTGCCTTTGGATCTAAATCAAGATATGGTCTCATCCATGATGTGTTTGGTATCACACCGGCAGATCGAAAGCTTGAGCCATCTGATAAACACGGCCAAAGCATTTCGTATGAGTACATGGTCAAAACGAATCCAGATTTCTTATTTGTCGTTGATCGAGGCGCAGCGATCGGAGAGGAAACGTCTGCGAAACAGCTTGTTGAAAATGATTATGTGAAATCAGTTAAAGCGATCAAAAACAATCATGTGGTGTATTTGAACTCAGATATGTGGTATTTATCTGGCGGCGGCCTTGAATCATTGACTGCCATGATTGATGAAGTGAAGCAAGGAATTGAACAAAAATAATGGATGAAAAGCTGCTCGTCTTGAGCGGCTTTTTTAATTGTGGATTCATAAAAATATGTTGCGTGCAGGAAACTTTCAGTAAAATATGTTATAGTGGAACCTACATTGATAGACTAAGATAGAGTGAGGGTTCGGAAAGGATGAAGGAGAAAACAAGATCAAAAAGAAGGCTGAGACCTTGGGTGAAAGTCGTGCTGTTTATCATGGCATTTGTCATGTTGATGGCGGTATCTGTGACAGGATACGCATATTATAAAATTTCAAAAGCGTCGAATAAGGCGCAAGTCTCGTTAGAAAGAGGAGACACCTCGCAAAAGCGTGTGAAAGCTTTTGATCCAGGGAAGGATAGCTTTTCGGTGCTGCTGCTTGGAATTGACAGTCGTCCAGGTGAAACGGTAGATGAAGCAAGAAGTGATGCGGTCTTACTGGCGGCGGTGAACCGAACAGAGAAAACCATCAAGCTCCTCAGTATTCCTCGTGATTCTTATGTAGATATTCCGGGAAGAGGATATGATAAAATCGCCCACGCCCATGCGTTTGGGAGTGCAGATTTGTCAGTCAAAACGGTAGAAAACGTGTTGAATATTCCGGTAGACTATGTGATTTCAGGAAACTTTAAGGCGTTTCAAGACATTGTAGACGAGCTAAATGGAATTGAAGTAACGATTGAAGATGAAGGCATCGCCAAACAAATGGAAAAGGATTCAAAGGGGAAAGTTCATGTGCAAACAGGCACACATACACTGAATGGCGAAGAAGCATTAGCCTTTGTGAGAACGAGAAAGGCAGATAGTGACCTCATGCGTGGAAAGCGCCAAATGGAAGCACTTCAAGCCATCTTTGAAAAATCTAAATCCATTTCTTCGATCCCGTCATATGACAACATCATTGATACACTCGGTGATAACGTCTCAACCAATTTGTCCATGAAGCAGTTTATCGGACTTTTCCCGTTACTAAGCTCATTGAAATCAGTGGAGACCATTCAGTTAAAGGGACATGATTATCAGCCTGGGAATGTGTATTACTTTGAGTTAGATGGAGCAGGGTTGGAAGAAGTCAGAACAGAGCTGAGAGAACAGCTTGAATTATCATAAATAAGAATGAGCCTGCCGCCGCGGCAGGCTTTATTCTTTTAATAGTAGAGGGTTGCAGGCATCGTTGGGTACCACACGCCATTTAAAGCAAGCACCCAGCCATCGATCAATTCGGCAAAAATCGAAGGGCCCCTTTATTTTTGTAAAATATAACCATTTTTAATTTTCTTGATGGAGAAAATAATGAGTAAGCAGTTCCTCTACACGATGTCGTATACGCGGATTAAAGTATTTATGCTTTTCTTCATAGCCATTCATGATAAATAAATACGTCGTAAACCCTTCATCGTGTTCAATTTGCTGTACCTTCATTTTTTCTTTACGTAAATGCTGCTTCAGCTGATAAAGTGCTTTTTGAGCTTCCTGTAATGCAGAGGTGACAAGCCGAATATATGGTTCATTTAGTTTAAATGTTTGATGTTCTTTTAAGTGTGTCAAATCACGATTGAGGATGGAGATGACCATTGGAAGAAAGATGGCCTGTTCCATCATCTGAAGCTGTATTGTTGATAGCCTTGTCATGTCCATACCTGCTTTCTTTATGAATAGAACATTTGTTCTTGTTTATTATATCGAATGAGTCAAAGAATCTCAAGGGGGGGATGGAGAGGGGATTCATTTGTATATTTTTATGTTTTCCATGTAAAATGAAAAGTAGACAAACCTTGAAGGAGTCAAACAAGTTGCCATCATTTCTTTCTATCTTTACTCATGAAAATATCACATCATTTTTTGAGAGCTACAAGGCCTTTGGACCAATTGTGGCTATATTGCTCCCTTTAATAGAAGCATTTCTACCGTTTTTACCTCTTGTTGCGTTTGCTGTGGCAAATGCAAATGCGTTCGGCCTTTGGGAAGGCTTTTTATTGACCTGGATCGGTGCAAGCGCAGGGTCTATCCTTGTCTTTGTACTGATCAGAAAATTTGGGCAGATGAGAATGCTGAACTTTATCAGCAGACACCCTTCCATTAAGAAATTGATGCTTTGGGTGGAAAAGCGGGGATTTGGTCCGTTATTTATTTTACTCTGCTTTCCTTTCACACCTTCTGCTGCCGTTAATGTAGTAGCAGGTCTATCAAGAATTAGCATCTGGCAATTTTCATTAGCTGCTTTATCAGGTAAGTGTGTCATGCTCTTTATCATTAGTTTTATTGGCTATGATCTTTCTGCTTTAGTAAAGAATCCGTTAAGAAGTGTTTTTGCGGTTCTAGTTATCGCTTTATTATGGTATGTTGGAAAGAGAGTAGAAAATAGGTTGAATATTCGAATGAGCAAGCGTGAGGACAAAGGAGGCTCTTAATGAAAAAGAAGCCATTACTATGGTTGATGATGATTACATCCATCGTCTTATTGTTCCAAGTAAAGAATTTCATGTTTGTCACGTACAAAGTAGAAGGGGTTAGTATGGACCCGACATTTACAGATGGAACAGAATTATTAATCAATAAGTTCTCGCCAAAACTCACGAAAATTAACCGGTTTGATTACGTTTTATTTCACGGGCCTAAAAATCAAATTTTGATCAAACGGGTCATTGGGCTTCCAGGAGAAAAGATCAAGTATGAAGATGATCAGCTATTTGTCAACGGAGCAAAGTGGAAAGAACCGTACTTAAAAGAACAGAAAAAACATAAAATGGGGAACGTCCTGACAGGAGATTTTCAGCTGAAAGCCATCACAGGACACGATAAAATACAAAAAAATCATTACTTCGTGGTCGGAGATAACCGAATACATAGCTTTGACAGCCGGCATTTTGGGACCATCTCAAAGGACCAAGTAGTCGGTGTAAAGAGGAATAACGATGAATAAAAAAGAGGCGCTCTGCTCATGCAAAGCGTCTCTTTTTTATTTTGCAGCTTTATAATCAGTCTGTCTTTTTGCCCAGAAATGATGTAAGAATCGAAAAAACGGTGGCAGCATGGCAATCACAAGAATGATTCTGACGACTTGTACAGCGACAACAAAGGTAGAGTCCTCGTGAAGGGTGACTGCTGTTGTCGCCATTTCTGCAATACCCCCAGGCGAAAAAGCAAGAATGGCTGTAATGACAGAAATACCTGTGATTTCTGCAATGGCAATTGAACTGAGAACAGTCGCAGCAATCAGCCCGGCTGAACTGACGACGGCCACAATGAAGGTGTTTTTTAGCCCAACAAACATCTGCTTATTCATTTTTGAACCGATGGTGGCACCTAGAAATACCTGTGAAGCAATATTCGTTTGTGCTGGCCAATAAGGAATCAAATCATGACCTGTGAGCGCACCTGCACCTACTTGAAGAGCTGCGACCCCTAACATGCTGCCGATCAGCCAAGGGGCAGGAAAGTGAAGCCGAACCGCTAGGCGTGACATGAGCCACGCCCCTAAAATGAGCGCGGCGGTCCAAGAGATGTTTGACAGTGTGAAAACGCCTGATGAGAAGGCACTGCCCTGTGCTGCTATAACCGCATCAGATTGATTTTTTGTATTTAAATAGAACACCGTAAATGGGATGGTGAGTACAACCATTAATACACGTATCGTTTGTACGAGACTCACAACAGCTGTATTTGCTCCAACCTCTTGGGCAATCCCCGGCATTGCGGATAGGCCGCCTGGTGCAGTTCCGACAAAGCTGGTCAGCATATCTGTTTTGCTCAGCTTCCATAAGAGAAAGCCGGAGAGCATCGCTAGTAGTATAGAAAAGACGAGCATGAAACTCACTGGGAGCCAATTGTCAGCGAAAATGTGAATGACTTTCATGTTCATTTTCTGTCCAAGTTCGATTCCGAGAATGAATTGACCAAGGAGTAGCCATCTGCTGTGAATACGTATGGTGTTGTTTCCTTTACGCTGAAACAGGGTGGGGCGGCGCATGGCAATAAATGCAGCTGTGATTAACGTACCGACCATCCAGCCAATAGACATTCCTGTTAAAGACAAAAGAAATCCACCTAAACCGCTTATCGCGATCAGAATCAGATCGGCTCGAAGGCTGTTTCCTTGTTTCATCACATGTAAACCTTCTTCCTATATGTTTGTTCAGTAAGTGAAATGTTGTTATATTCACTATAATACAAAAGTCTCTATAAATAAAATACGAATTTTTTCACCATTTTCATAAGATTATCTTATCGTTAATACGCTCTATTTATCTTCATGTAATATAAAGATATCATTTTTACCAAAAGCAACAACAACACACAACGATTTTCCCCTATTTTTGTTATCAGTTGACTATCATTTTCAATTACACTACAATGCTTAGTGTGGGGTGATGACATGAAAATTCCTTCTTTTAAATATAACGAAAAGGGATTGAATCGTTTTTTTGGTCCTTTAGAGGGAAGGATTATGGAGATTCTTTATCAAGGCGAGGATATGCCGATTAAAGAGGTACAGCAGAAGCTGTCAGATGAGAAGCCGATTAATTTCAACACGGTGATGACTGTGCTGAATCGCTTAACCGAAAAAGGAATTGTGGAAAAGAAAACAAAAGGGCGTTCATCTATTTATAATCCCATTTTAACAAAAGAAGAATTTCTAAATGAGCAAACAAAGTGGATTACGCAAGGGCTGATGGATGATTTCGGTCCACTGGCAGTGAATCATATGGTAGATGCGATTGAAAGTGCTGATCCTGAATTACTCAAAGTACTTGAAGCAAGGCTTGCATCAAAAAAAGAGGAGCAGCAAAATGAATAAAATGAAGTCGAGTCTGCTTTTTTTAGGCGGTATATTGATTGGTTTAGCGATTTTTTATCAGATGGGGTATTATGTGCTCTCAAGCTTTTTCGGGTGGAATCAAGCATATAACCTGATCCATGTATGCCAGTCTGTTCTCGAATTCTACGGATTCACTCCTTTAAAATATTTTCTGGATGCTTTAGTTCTCTACACATTGGGATTTGCGGTTTTCTATATGACGAAGCAAATCAGAAAGTACATCCAATTCAAAGGAAATATGATGATGGCAGTCGATCAGGAAACGACCGATTTTCTATCAGAGAAATATGCAAACGACATCATTGTTTTTCATTGTCATGAACCACTTGCTTTTGCAATGGGGATGCTTCATCCAAAGGTTTACTTATCAACGGCACTTATGGACATGCTTGATGAAGGGGAGATTGATGCTGTTGTTCATCATGAATTGCATCACAAATACAGCTATGACCCTTTAAAGGCTTTCGCTTTTTCAATGCTCACAAAAGTGATTTGGTACATTCCAGTGTTAAAGCATATGAGACAAAGTTACTCCGTTTTTCGTGAAGTGATTGCAGATGACTATGCTATTCGGCAGACAGGCACGGAGCTTGGAGTGGGGCAGGCCCTCTTGAAACTCATTAAAAAGAGAACCCAGTTTCAAAAACAAACGAAGTTTGCGGTGTCCTTTGGAGATCGGGCGTTAAATTTAAGAATACAAAAGATCTTAAACCCAACATACAATATTCCTTTCAATGTACCGCTCATTCCAATCGTGACATCAGCCATCCTCATGGTGGTCTTAATGATTATGCTCAACCTAAATTACTAATTTTTTTACTTATTCACATTACATTATGTAGTGTAAAAACAGGAGGAAATCACTATATGAAAACGAATCAAGAAATAGGAACACTTTTCGTACGCGTTATCCTAGGTATTATTTTCTTTTTACACGGGCTTCAGGCTTATCAAGGAGGGCTAGGGGGCACAGCTGCATTCTTTGGTCAAATCGGTGTGCCGGAATTTATGGCCTATATTGTGAAGACAATTGAGCTGGTCGGTGGAATTGCCCTGATTTTAGGTCTAGGAACACGTATTTTCGCAGCTTTATTTGTGCCAATTATGGCTGTGGCGATTATAACAGTTAGTTTTTCCAAAGGATTTGTTGGCGGTTATGAATTTGAACTTTCTTTATTGGTCATGGCGCTTTATTTGACACTTAGCGGCAGTAAGATACTGTCAATTGATGGGTTGTTAAAACATCAGCAGCAAAACAATGAAGCAAAATTTCATTAAAATATCATGAAAAACTCCTCCTGCTTTTTGTAGCAGAGGAGTTTTTTTTGGTCAAATCGCCTTTTTCTCGTTTGAAAAAGTGAAAGAGATGAGAGGTTTTGTTGATGATAGCAGTTTATTTCACATGTTGAACGAAGAAAAAGGGATTTTCATTTTTTGACGGAACGTATGATCTCCTATTAAAATGAGACTACCTAGGAAACATGGTGCGTTAAAAGATATAAAAACCACACCGCATGCTGCTGTTCATCTGAAGCGATACGTTTCATTAATTCTTTTGTTCCTTGATCCCGGACATAGTCTGATATCGATAAGTAAAAATCGACCGTTTTTTGTTCGTCTTTAAAGGCGAAAACAAGGCCTTCTCTGAATTGATCTGGACAAGTTTCTGTCATGCTTGGTTTGTGGTTTTTACCAGTTAAAGAATAGTATAGCTTTGAAAACAGTTGATAGTGTCTGACTTCATCCTGGCGTATTTCTTGAATGATTTTTTTCGCCTCAGGATTATTTGCTTTTTGGGCAAGTTTTTCGTAGCATTGGATCGCAGAATATTCACCATTAAGAGCCTTCTCAAGGTCTGAAATGATTCTTGTGTTTTGGCGAATGTCATAGGGCGAGTAGTCATAGTAACCGTAATACATGATATTGCCAGCTCCTTTTAGATCATGATGGTTTATGATATGAAAAGAGCTAGGAAAGGTGCCTATTTCTTTTCAATGAAGAAGGAGAAAGGGAATATGATAGGAAAATAGCTATTTACCCTTATTTTCGCTAGAATATGAGTACATAAGAAAGGTGTTGTGGAACGTGGAAATTCAGTTTTTAGCAGGCAGATCGGGGAGTGGAAAAACGACTGCAATCTTAGAGGAGATAAAAGAACAGCTTCGGCTTGATCCGTTGGGTCCGCCAATCATTTTTTTAGTCCCGGATCAAATGACATTTTTAATGGAATACGAGCTTGCAAAAACGTCTGAAGCTGGCGGAATGATTAGGGCCAAAGTATTTAGTTTTACTCGTCTTGCTTGGTCTATTTTACAGCAGACTGGCGGAGCGAACCGGCAATTTGTCACAAGCACAGGGATTCAAATGCTTTTAAGAAAAGTGATTGAAGAGCAGAAAGAAAAGTTTAAAGTATTCAAAAAAGCGAGTGATAAGCCGGGGTTTGTTGAGCAAATAGAAAAAACGATGGCTGAATTCAAAAGGTACTGCATGCTGCCGGAGGATATTGAAAAAATTTCAGCGTCCAGCATGCATTCAGAGTATACAGAAGAAAGACGGGCAGCAGAAAAACTGCATGATCTGCATGTTCTTTATCAGCAGATGGAGCAGCATTTACAAGATGAATATGTGCACTCAGAAGATTATTTGACACTTCTTACGCAGCAAATTCCTTTATCTGATGAACTAAAAGGAGCGCATATTTATATAGATGGTTTTTATCAGTTTACCCCGCAGCAGCTTCTCGTCATTGAGCAGCTCCTGCTGCATGCCACAAAAGTAACCGCTGCTTTCACAGTGGATCGTTCATATCATGACACGCAGCCAAATGAACTTGATCTATTTCGCATGACAGGCAAAACGTATTTTCAACTCTATCAGCTTGCCAAAGAGTGCGGAGCGGACATTTCTGAGAACATTTTGGAGAGAAATAAACGGCATCTTCATACACCAGACCTAGCTTATTTAGAAAATCAATATGAGCAGAGACCGCTGCAGCCGTATCAAGAAGAAACGCCTCATCTCACAGTATCTAAAAGTGCAAACAAACGAGCTGAGATTGAGGGAGTAGCGAGAGACATTCTTGATTTAGTGAGAGAGGACGGCTTCAGGTTACGAGATATTTCGGTTGTTGCAAGGCATGTAGACGACTATAAAGATACGTTAAAAGAGGTTTTTCGAGATTACGATATTCCTTTTTTTATTGATGGAAATGAATCGATGCAGTATCATCCGCTCATTGAATTGATTCGTTCGAGCTTGGACGTCATAAAAGGGAACTGGCGGTATGAAGCAGTGTTTCGCTGTGTGAAAACAGAGTTCCTATTTCCGCTAGAACTCGCTAAGAACAAAGCGAGAGAACAGGCAGATCAGCTCGAAAACTATTGTATTGCTTATGGTGTAAAAGGGGAACGCTGGACAAACGGCTCCCGTTTTCATTACAGGCGATTCCAATCATTAGATGAAGATTTTGGACAAACAGATCAAGAAATTGAAATGGAACAAATGCTGAATGACGTGAAAGAATGGATTGTTCCCCCTCTTTTTCAATTGCAAAAAAGATTGAAAAAAGCACAAAAGGTGAGGGATATGGTAGAGGCCATCTATGTCTTTCTAGAGGAAATACAAGTGCCGGATAAGCTTGAAAAGGCAAGGCTTGAGGCTGAAGAAACAGGTAGATTAGCTGAAGCGATGCAGCATGGACAAGTATGGGATGCTGTTATTCAATTAATGGATGAATTTGTTGAAATGCTCGGAGAAGAGGAGCTCTCATTTCCTTTATTCCAACAGATGATGGATACAGGTCTAGCATCTCTAAAGTTTGCTTTGATTCCGCCTTCACTTGACCAAGTATTTATCGGAAGTATGGATCTATCTAGAATGTATCAAGTGAAGTGCACGTTTATCATTGGTGTAAATGATGGCGTTATTCCAGCGCGTCCTTCTGATGAAAGTGTATTGTCTGAGGATGACCGGGAATGGTTAAAGCGAGCAGGAGCAGAGCTGGCAGAGACAGGGAAGGAACGGCTGCTAGATGAGCAATTTTTAATTTACCAAGCGTTATCAAGTCCATCCCGTCATTTGTATCTATCCTATTCGGCTTCAGATGAAGAAGGACGTTCTCTATTGCCTTCGACTTTCATCAAGTATTGCCAAGAGCTTATGCCAAATCACCAGCATGCTCTTTATGTGTTAGATCCAGAACAGCTGGATGACGAGGATCAATTAAAATTTATAGCGAATGAGCATGTCTCGTTATCCTATACCGTCTCGCAGCTGCAGCAATGGCTCAATCAATATCCCATCAGCGATGTATGGTGGAGTGTATATAATGATTTAATGACGTCACCCAATCGGGATGTTTCAAAAAAGATCATGTCAAGTTTGTTTTTTACAAATAGAGCGAAGCGTTTAAAGCCAAATGTCACAAAAGAGCTTTACGGTGATCATATTCAAGGCAGTGTTTCAAGGATGGAGAAATTCAATGCGTGTGCATTTTCTCACTTTGCTTCTCACGGGTTAAAACTAAAGGATCGACAATTTTACAAATTGGAAGCACCCGATATCGGTCAGCTGTTTCACTCAGCTTTAAAACATATTTCAGATACGCTCATTGAACAAAAAAAGGATTGGAAGAACTTAACGAAGGAAGATTGTGTCACCTACTCAAGACATGCGATTGAACAGCTTGCTCCGCGTCTGCAAAAGGAAATTTTATTAAGCTCTAATCGGCATGCTTATATTAAAGAAAAACTTCAGAAGATCCTGATTCGCGTCTCTTCTATATTAAGTGAACATGCCAAAGTGAGTGGATTTTCTCCAGTTGGACTTGAATTAGGTTTTGGAGGTCAAGGGCCTCTGCCGCCGTTTACTTTTCAATTGAAAAATGGCTGTACGATGGAGCTTGTCGGAAGAATAGACCGAGTGGATAAAGCAGAAGGTTCAAAAGGGCTGCTTTTGAGAATTGTCGACTATAAGTCCAGCGAGAAAGGGCTGGATTTAGCAGAGGTATACTATGGCTTGGCCTTGCAAATGCTCACTTACTTAGACCTGACAATTACTTATTCTAAAGAATGGCTAGGCATGGAGGCGACTCCTGCTGGAATTTTATATTTCCATATTCATGATCCTCTCATTCAAGCGCCTATTCCGCTCGCAGAGGATGAAATTGAGCAGGAAATATTCAAGAAATTTAAAATGAAGGGTCTGCTGCTTGAAGATGTAGAAGCAGTAAAACTAATGGATCAAACGCTTGAGTCAGGATTATCCCAAGTCATTCAAGCGGGCTTGAAAAAGGATGGATCTTTCCGTTCGGATTCTGCAGTTTTAAGTGAAGATCATTTCCACATACTCACCAAACACGTTCGGCGCACTTTTGAAGAGGCAGGAGAAAGAATTACGAACGGTGAGGTAGAAATTAATCCATATAAATTGAAGGATCAAACACCTTGCCGCTTTTGTTCATTCAAGTCTATTTGCCAGTTTGATGAATCAATAGAGGACAATGAATTTAGAGTGCTCACATCAGAGAAAGATGATGTCATGATAGACCGGATCAAAAAAGAAGGAGATCAGTATGCAAATACCAAAACCGAATAACAGTACTTGGACGGATGACCAATGGGAAGCCATCGTTTCAGAAGGACAGGATATCCTTGTTGCTGCTGCGGCGGGGTCAGGTAAAACAGCTGTCTTGGTTGAACGGCTGATTCGAAAAATGACCCGGCCTGAGGATCCAGTTGACGTAGACCGTCTGCTCGTTGTGACTTTTACAAATGCATCTGCGGCAGAAATGAAGCACCGGATCACTGAAGCACTTGAAAAAGAGTTATCCAAAAACCCAGGGTCACTTCATATGAGAAGACAGCTGTCCCTCATGAATCGAGCCAATATTTCTACCTTGCACTCCTTTTGCTTGCAAGTTCTACGCACCTTTTATTATGAGATTGATCTTGATCCAGGCTTTCGTTTGGCTGATCAAACAGAAGGAGAATTATTAGGAGATGAAGTGTTAGATGAGCTGTTTGAAGATGAATATAAGGCTGGAAAGCAAGCATTCTTTGAACTGGTTGATCGTTACACATCGGATCGGCATGACTTAGATTTGCAATGGCTCGTGAAAAGAATTTATGAATTTTCTAGGTCTCATCCTTCTCCGGAGCAATGGATGCGGGCATTCCTTTCTCTTTATGATGTGGATGCACAAACAAAAGTAGAAAAATTACCATTTTATCCATATATAAGAGAGGATCTTTCTCTCGTTTTCCGGAGCTGTCAGGAGCTGCTCGAACGAGCTCTTACCCTATCAAAAGAGCCGGGTGGTCCAGCACCGAGAGCAGAGAATTTTATAGATGATTTAGAGCAAGTACATGAATTAATCAGGCATCAAGATGATTTTGAGAAGCTTTATGAGCTCTTACCGAACATCAATTTTAAAAGGCTAAAGACGTGCAAAGGGGACGAATACGACCCTGTTCTGTTAGAAAAAGCCACAGATGCACGCAATCAAGCGAAAAAACAATTAGAAAAGCTAAAAGATGAATACTTTATGCGCAGTCCTGCACAGCATTTAAATAGCTTGGCTGAAATGAAGCCAGTTGTTGGGACCCTTGTGGAGCTTGTCATCCAATTTGGAGAACGTTTCGAAAGAGCAAAACAAGAAAAATCAATCGTAGACTTTTCAGATTTAGAGCATTATTGCTTACGCATTTTAGCGAAGCAGGACGCGGAAGGAAATTTGATCGAAACAGAAGCAGCTAAATACTATCAACAGCAATTTGAAGAAGTGCTCGTTGATGAATACCAGGATACAAACCTTGTACAAGAAACGATTTTAAAGCTTGTGTCTAAAGGGGAACATCCTGCAGAAGGCAACCTTTTTATGGTTGGTGATGTAAAGCAGTCCATTTATCGGTTTAGACTGGCTGAGCCAATGCTCTTTTTAAACAAATATAAACACTTTAAAACAGACGGCAATGAAACAGGTAAGAGAATTGATTTAAATAAAAACTTCCGTAGCCGTTCTGATGTTTTAGACTGTACGAACTTTTTGTTCAAACAGCTGATGGGGGAAACAGTTGGAGAAATTGAATATGATGAACAAGCTGAATTAAAGCTTGGGGCGAGTTATCCGCAAAGCAAAGATACAACGACAGAAATGCTCCTTGTCCATCTAGATCAACATGAAGCGGAAAGCGACGAAGAACGAGAAGAACTAGAGACCGTGCAATTTGAGGCGAGGGTCATTGCAAAGAAAATAAAAGAATTGGTTGAACAGCCTTTTCAAGTGTACGATGCAAAACAGCAAATGACCCGCAACTTGCAATATCGAGATATCGTGATTTTGCTTCGTTCTATGCCGTGGGCCCCGCAAATGATGGAGGAATTGAAGAAGCAGGGAATCCCTGTGTATGCGAATCTTTCGTCAGGCTATTTCGAAGCAACAGAGGTGTCTGTGATTCTTTCTCTGTTAAAAGTAATCGATAATCCATATCAGGATATCCCGCTTGCAGCTGTTTTAAGATCACCTATTGTTCATTTAGACGAAAATGAAATGGCACTTATGAGAACGAGTGATAAAAAAGGCACTTATTATGATGCTGTGAAGGCATTCATGAGTGTAACCCATTCTGATCACCCTACATGCAAAAAACTAGAGAGATTCTTCCGATTTCTGCGTAAGTGGCGTGATTTCTCCATGAATCATTCGGTAGCAGAATTGATTTGGGAAGTGTACCGCGATACCCAGTATGTAGATTATGTTGGCGGGATGCCTGGCGGGAAGCAGAGGCAGGCAAATCTTCGTGCTCTTTATGATCGAGCAAAGCAGTATGAAAAGGCTGCCTTTAGAGGACTGTTTCGATTCCTTCGTTTTATTGAAAGAATGCAAGAGCGTGGAGATGATCTTGGAGCAGCGAAAACGTTCAGTGAAACAGAGGACGTTGTTCGCATGATGACGATTCACAGCAGTAAAGGTTTAGAATTTCCCGTTGTCTTTACCGCAGGACTCGGCAGGAACTTTAATATGATGGACTTAAACCAGTCCTACTTGCTCGATAAAGAACTAGGCTTTGGAAGCAAATATATTCATCCAGAGCTGAGAATTAGTTATGCGACATTACCGCTTGTGGCGATGAAAAAAAAGATGAGAAAAGAGTTATTATCTGAAGAGCTGAGGGTTCTATACGTGGCGCTTACAAGGGCCAAGGAAAAATTATTCCTTGTTGGCTCCGTCAAAAATCAGGTGAAAGCATTAAGTAAATGGCAAAATGCCGCAAATGGAGAAGAGTGGCTCCTCCCTGATTTTGAACGATACCAAGCCAAAACTTACTTAGATTTTATAGGACCTGCTCTCATCCGTCATCAAGCGATGTCATCCATTTTAGAAGAAGCAGGCGATGTTGTTCTCTCGCATCCATCATCATTCACCATCTCATTTACTCAAGCCTCAGATCTTCTAAAAGAAGATGTGTCACTTGAAAAGAAGCAGCATGACGAAGTGGTACAAGCATTAATGGAAGGTCTTCCTGTTGAAGGACGTGGTGATTATGAAGAGGAGGTTGCCGAGAGACTCTCATGGAAATACCCATATGTAGCGGCCTCGCAAGTCGGTACAAAGCAGTCTGTCTCAGAGATAAAAAGGATGAAAGAAGTACAGGATGAGTACAGTGTTCCTGCTTCTATTCGAAAAGCTCGTGCAACCTTGTATGACCGGCCGGCTTTTATGAAGAAAAAAACACTCACTGCCGCAGAACAAGGTACTGCGATGCATACAGTCATGCAGCACATTCCGCTTCCTTCAGAAGAGCCTTATGATGAATCTCGTATAGAGCAGCTGCTCGATTCCTTACAGCAGCGAGACTTACTAACAGATGAGCAAATCCTGTCTATTGATCGAGAAGGGATCATGGCCTTCTTTTCTACTTCTATTGGTCAAAAACTGCGGAAAGCGGACTGGGTGAAACGAGAAGTGTCATTTAGTATGATTTTACCTGTCAAAGAGGTGTACAGCCATATTGATGCAGAGGATGAACCTGTGCTTATTCAAGGAATGATTGATTGTTTGTTTGAAGTAGATGGAAAGCTTTATTTACTTGATTATAAAACAGATAGAGTGCAAGGCAGATATTCTGGCGGACTAGAGGCTGCCGAACCGATTTTGAAAAAGCGCTATGAAACCCAATTAGCGTTATACGCAGCAGCAGTAGAACGTTTAACAAACAGATCATTAGAGGGGAAAATTCTCTATTTCTTCGATGGGAATTTAGAAATTTCTTTATAAAAATAACGGAATGAGAGGTGAATCACATGAGGATTCTGCATACAGCGGATTGGCATCTCGGTAAAACCCTTGAAGGCCGAAGCCGGCTTGACGAGCAAGCTCAGTTTTTAGATGAACTGTATCAAATCGTCAAAGACGAACAAATTGATGTCATTGTGATGGCTGGTGATGCCTTTGATACAGTGAACCCACCAGCTAGAGCAGAGCAGCTTTTTTATGAAAGTCTGTCTGCATTATCTGATAAAGGAAAGCGTCAGGTTGTGGTCATCTCAGGCAACCATGATAATCCAGATCGCTTATCAGCCGCATCTCCTTTAACAAATGATCAGGGGATTCATTTAATTGGCTATCCGACAAATGACATGATCCGCGTCAATGTTCCTTCTTCAAGTGAACGTCTATCCATTGCAGCACTCGCTTATCCGTCCGAGGCGAGGCTAAACGAGGTGCTGGCTGAAACATTTGAAGAGAAACTGCTTCGTGATCATTACAATTTAAAAATACAACAAGCGTTTCAACATTTAAGTGCTCAATTCCAAGCTGATACCGTCAATATCGCAACGAGCCATATTTATGTGGCAGGAGGAAGTCAAACAGATTCAGAAAGACCGATTGAAGTAGGAGGTGCATATACCGTTGCGGCTGAAAGTCTTCCCGAAGCCGCATGTTATGTCGCACTTGGTCATTTGCATCGTCCGCAAACTATCAAACGTGCCAAAACGATTGCCCGCTATTCTGGATCACCGCTTGCTTATAGCTTTTCAGAGTCAGGCTATGCCAAATCAGTCACCATTGTAGATGCAAAGCCTAATGAAAAAGCAAGCTGGAAAGAAGTGTTTTTATCAAGCGGTAAACCACTTGTGAAGTGGAAGGCGACTGAGGGGCTGAGTCAAGTACACGAGTGGCTAGATGAGAAACGGGATCTTCATGCCTGGATTGATTTAGAGATTCATTTAACAGATCAACTGTCAATTGAAGAGATCCATCAGCTCCGAAAGCAGCATAGTGGTTTTGTCCACATTAGACCAAAGTTCAAAGAATTAGAGAAAATAGAAGAAGAAAAACAAGTGGAAAAGCTCTCAATCGAAGAGCGATTCGTGAAATTTTATGAACGCCAGACAGGTGGCGGTCTGCCTGATGAAAAAACAGTCAAGCTGTTTTTAGAGCTTGCCAATGACATGCAAGAGGAGGAAGCGACTTGAAGCCGATCACGCTAACCATTAAAGGACTTCATAGCTTCAGAGAAGAACAAATCATTGACTTTAGCTCTTTATGTGATGCAGGTGTGTTCGGCATCTTTGGACCGACAGGAAGCGGAAAGTCATCCATATTAGATGCCATGACACTAGCACTCTATGGCAAAGTTGAACGTGCGTTAAATAATACACATGGTATTTTGAACCAAGCTGAAGAAAAACTGTCGGTTTCCTTTACATTCGCTTTGCAAAAGGAGCATCACATTTCTTATAAAGTCGAACGTGCTTTCAAGCGAGCAGATGAAATGAAGGTCAGAACGACATTATGCCGGCTGATTGAAATCAGTGATACGCAGACAGTTCTTGCAGATAAAGCGAGTGAGGTCAATCGTAAAATAGAAGAATTACTTGGATTAACAATTGATGATTTTACGAGAGCGGTTGTCTTACCACAAGGAAAGTTTGCAGAATTCCTTTCATTGAAAGGAGCCGACAGACGCCAAATGCTTCAGCGTTTGTTTAATCTAGAAAAGTATGGTGATCAGCTCGTCAAGCGTTTGCGGGCAAAGGCTCAGAACCAGTATGGGCAGAAAAATGAACTGCTGGCTGAACTGAATGGCTTAGGAGAAGCTGGCCCAGAGGCATTAGCGCAAGCGAAGGAAGCCGCAAAGCAGGCAAAGGCCATTTTTCATGAGAAAAAACAAATGCGGGACGAAGCGTTAACTGCTTTTACAAAGGCGCAAGCGATTTGGCAGTATCAAAAAGAACTAGAGGCATATGAGACTGAACAAAACAAGCTCAACCTGTTGGCACCAACGATGGAAGAGAAAAAAACTCAACTCAACATCGCGGAGCAAGCAGAGACATTAAAGCCCTATGCGGATGCATTAACAAAGGCTGAAAAGCAGCTTTCTCAAGCGTCAAAAGAGAAGCAAGAAGCAGAAAAACAGTTACTTCATCAACGAACGATCTATGAACAAATGACGCAGGAGTATGAGCGAGCCCGGCAGACAAAAATAGAGACTGAGCCAGCGCTTCTTCAAAAGAAAGAACAGCTGATTCAGTTAAAGGAAATTGAACGTAAAAAAGAGGCGGCTCTTCAGGAAAAGACGGGGCTAGAGCAGCAAAAAAATGAAAAAGCGCAGCAATTGATACAAAAAAAAGCAGAAGCAGAGAATCTCCAATCTCTATTAGAGCGTGCACTGACGAAACAAACACAGCTGAAGCGTGAGCTGGAGCCATTACAAGTCTCTGTAAAAGAGCGGAAAAGTGTACAGGAGGCTTTGCGTTTAAGTGAAAATGTTCAAAGAATCAATCAGAACATTCAAAAGGAAGAACAAAAGATTGGGGAGCTAAAAAAGCGATCCTCACAGGCTGCAGAAGCTTATGAAAAGCTTCAAAAACAGCAAAAAGACCATCATGAAAAAATAGACCAGTCGTTTCAAGCGATTGAACAACTCTATTTTTATGTATGTGAATTTGAGCGAGCTCTTACAGAATGGAGTAAGAGAGAACAAAATCAGAAGCTCGAAAAATTAAAACAGCGTGATGCTGTAAGGGCAGCAGAATTAAGAAAAGAATTAGCGGCAGAGCTTGTAGATGGTGAGCCATGTCCCGTTTGTGGGTCGATTCATCATGATCCAAAAGCTGCGATAGCCAATGACCATGAAGAAACTGTTACTCAAATCGATGAAGTCATTCAAAGAATAGACAAAGAGCTCAAGCAAGCAGAGGAATATGCTAGAGACATGTATGCCGCAAAGCAGCTGCTAGAAACGTATGCCAATCAATTAGTAAAGCAGTTCGCCTTTTTATCTCAAAAAGCCCCCGGTGCGGAGGTAGCTGCAGCAGTAGAAGCAGTGCAAAATCCGCAGTCCTTGCAGCATCTGATTCAAGAATGGAAAGCCATGAAACAAGATATTCAAGAAGTTGAACGTAAACGTGCTCGTTTAATGGATGAAACCCGTGATCAGGCAGCAGAGATGAACAAAATGGAAGATCAATTGACATTTGAACAGCAGCGTATTCAAGAATTAGAGGTACTGATCAAGGAGCTTCAATCTGAGCTTTCAGAGCAAACAACACAATTTGAGCAGGCCTTCCCGCACTTTATATTGAGCCAAGTGCAAGAGATGCAAAAGCAAATCGATGAAAAGGACCAACAAGCAGAAGGCTATAAAGAGCGTATTGAGAAAAGTATTTCGTTTTTAGAAGAAAAACAGCAGATAAAAGAGCAGCTGCAAACAACCACATACGATTTAGAGAAGGAGCTTGATAAACTAGCGCATCAGCTAGAAAGTCAGCAGCAGCTCATCCATCAATATGAAACAGATATAGGGCGATATCCATTAAAAGCTGCCTCTATTTCTGATGAACTGATCGAGGTTGAACAGTCTCTTAGTCATCTAAATGAAAAAGAACAGCAATCGTACCAGCAATTAAAGCATACGCAGCAACTGTTTAGTGAGGCGCAAAGCCATTTTTCAAGCAGTGAGCGTCAACTCCAAGAGGCTAACCAGCGAAAACAAGAAGCAGAAGCAGCATGGCAAAAAGAAACAGAGACTTCTCCTTTTCATAAGCCGCAGGAGATTGAGTCTGCTTTCATGGATCGAGCAGTACGTCATACGGTCAAACAGGAAATTGAAGAATTTGAGGATAAAAGAAAGCAGTGTGCTGCAAACTTAAAGCGAATTTCTGAACTGCTGAAAGAGGAGTCTCTAGATGAAGAGCAGTGGACAGAGGTTCAATTAAGAAAAGAAGCGGCAGAAAAGGCACTTGAAGAAACAACAGTGATGAGCGGGTCTGCACATGAACACCTGCGTGTGATTGAAGAAAATCATCAGCGCTTTGCAAGTATTCATGAACGCTTGGAAGGACTACAGCAAGAAATTGATCGGCTCGATAAGCTGCAAACTGTTTTTAAAGGGAATACATTTGTTGAGTTCCTAGCAGAAGAACAGTTAGAAAGTGTCAGCCGTGATGCATCAGCCCGTCTAGGCATTTTGACGAGACAAAGGTATGCGATTGAAGTCGACTCAGAAGGCGGTTTTGTGATGCGTGATGATGCCAATGGCGGCGTTAGACGCCCAGTGTCCAGCTTGTCTGGCGGAGAAACCTTCCTGACGTCATTGGCGCTTGCGCTTGCTCTTTCAGCGCAAATCCAGCTGAGAGGTGAGTTCCCGCTGCAATTCTTCTTCCTTGATGAAGGGTTCGGTACACTCGATCAAGACTTGTTGGATACGGTGATTACTGCACTAGAGAAACTACAGTCTCAAAATTTAGCAGTTGGTGTGATCAGCCATGTGGAAGAATTGAAGATGAGACTGCCGAAGAAACTGATTGTCCACCCAGCAGATCCAAGCGGGAAAGGGACAACGGTATCAATGGAATTAATGTAAATGTTGAGGTGATGACAGGGTGGCAAAGCAAACAATTGGATTATGTGAGCTGTGCGGAAGACAAGATGTCCTGCTCACGGAACATCACTTAACGCCAAGAGAAGAAGGTGGGGCATTTTTACCGACTGCCTTCCTGTGCATCCCTTGCCATAAACAAGTGCATGCCCTTTTTACAAACCAGGAGCTTGCCGCACGTTTGAACACGCTTGATGCGCTAAGACAAGATGAAAACCTTGTTCCGTACATCAAATGGATTCGAAAACAGCCGGCAAGCAAGCTGGTCAAAACAAAAAAATCGAGACAACGCAGAAAGAAATAAGCATAAAAAAGCACTCCTCTAAATGAAATGAGCGTAGAGGAGTCGCTTTATGCATTGCCTACCATATTCTGATCATTTAAGTCAGGATCCACATAGTTGGTGGCGCTAATGCCATTATTTAATATCAAGAAATCTCCGGTATTCCCCGCTCCAGAGCCTAAAGCAGATTTTGACGAACTTTTAGGCGAAAGGTAAAATGAGTCACCGACGTTTACGACGCCTCCAGAAATAGAGTTAATGTAAATGGGTCCGACAATTGCTGGCATAATCGACATCCTTTATTCGAAGTCATATCATCATCATATGCGCAGGTAGGTCCACTTGTGAGTTTGGCGGACTTTCGTCGTTGCTAAATACTAAATAATTGTCGAATATGCTTCACTCGCGCAACGCCATTCATTCTACACGTAGAGCCAATTTGAAATACAGAGGATGACGACACCCCTTCTACATGTATCGAAGAAACTTTAATAACCGGCTTTTCATGGTGAAATGCCGTTCTAACTGATCGTTCTGGCAGCATCAATGGAATGGGCTCATAATACACTTCAAATTCTTTTGCATCTAAGTTTTCTGCTTCATTCCCATAAAACAAACTAATCGTTCGTTGAACAGCCAGCACCTTGACCTTCGGGCATAGCTCCTGTGTATCACCAATTTGAACCACACTCGAAATCCCGACAGAATTCACCTTCGTGAACTTCACTTGAGATGTGCGCTTCATCATTATTGAGGTGACAGAGGAACAAACGGGCCGATAATAAGAGATTCTGGCGGTGTATCGAAAATCGAGGATAATTGTACATGGTCTGTGTCCCCGATGATAAATAGAGAAGAGGACGATACCCCAACTACTTTAATGCTTCCGGTCTCGATGTTGCGGTTGACAACTGTGAAATTCATCCGTTTTCCTCTCCTTTCGTTTCACTTGGAATATGGGCTAAAAAATGCTCAATCGCCCGCTTCACATCATGTTTCACATATTCAGCAATTTGCTCTGAACGCTGCAGCGGGGTCATATCTTCCCGTTGTGGCAGCTGTCCCGCATAGTATTTGATTCTGCTGTCAATTTGTTTTCGAATGTCCTCAATGATATGGTGTTTATTGCTTTCATCAAGAGAGCCTTCATATCGCTCCTCTAGTTCTTCAAGAAGTTCTGGTGCTTCTTCATTTAAAAATGCATCGACAAGCTGGCGTGTTTGATTGAAAAATTGATCAGCCATTTCTTGCTGCATCATTCCAATTCCCGGGGTTGTTGTTTGGCCTACTTCAAAATTTTGAACACTGTTTGGATCAGATGGATTGAGGCCAATATTCAATGTACCTTCCAGCCGCTCGATTTTCAGTTGATCAAATTGATAATCAATCCGTTCAATATTCGTTGTCGGTTTATCTTTGATCATTTGTATTTCCTGCTGAAGCTCGTTAAGCTTTTTTTCAAGCATCATGATTTGTTGTGTTTGCTTTTGAATGATGCCATACACTTGTGAAGCGTTGCTTTGATAGTCATACATTTACATACACCTCCGGGGATTGCAGATGAACTTAAGTTGTTGGTGACTGAAGCGGTACAAAAGGTACTGTGCTTGCGCCTTGAGATTCTTCAATTCCTTGTGAGCCTGCTGCGGCAGGTGCTGATTCTACGTAGCTGCCTGTGTTATACAGGTTGGAAAGCGCCTTGATTGATCCAGCACTCCCAATTTGCAGAACAGATGAGTTACTCACAGACTCCACACGTAAATAATTAATTTGTATCGCTTGATTAATATAGAAGTTCAACGGATTCTCACTCCTTACAAGTTACCAACAAGCGGTTGATCAATGACATCACTGTCGTACGTATTTGTCACACTTTTATAGTTGCTAATGCGCAATTGATCACCAGTGTTAAAACTGCCTGCGCCAGCAAACGTTTTAACCTGACTATTTGGAGAAATGGTGATGCAGTCTCCAACATGAACGACTCCGCTCGTTCCGACGGCATTTACTTTAAAGGCTCCAACAATAGCCGGCATAGCGGTGCACATCCTTTATAAAATTAGTGCGCTTTGATTTTGGGCGTTTCACCATAGCTTATGATGGGTCTTTTAATGTGTGATTGTCTTTTTAAAAGCTTTTGATGAGAGGAATTAGGTGTATGGTTTACCCTTTATTCGAGCATTCTTTAGAGGTGTATTTGCTGCCTTTATTTAAGAGTGTGTCAAGCTCTTGACTGCACCTGATGGTTTCTTCAGCATTCATACCGAATTTTTTTGCAGTCTCAATTAAATGTAATCTTTTTTGTTCAATTTCATAATTGATCATAACGGACGCCAACTCTCACATTTTTTATCAAATAGAAGGATATGGTTAGTATACTCTATTTTTCTATAAAAAAAGCTGTTTCGTCAATATGAGTAATAAAGTGACAAAATTCGAAAAAGTTCTTACGTGCCAGAGGTCTCTTTTCTAATCTTAGCTTGTAAATAACGTCGTCTTTTGTTGATATACTGCCGAATTAACTCTCGCTCTGACTGTAGTACTTCTTTTCGATCTTTCGTATATGGGTCGTCTGCGATTCGGTGCTCAATAGAGTCATGCCATTTCTCGATCATTGGACAGAGGCGGTCCTGTGAAAAATGTGTATCTAGTACATGCTGGAAAAGAGCATAATAGGCTCTCTTGAACGAAGGAATATCTAGTAATCTAGCGGTTAATGTATTAAATCCGCTTACTGGAATATAATCGAACGCCATTTCTTCTCCATGAATGTCACGGCCCCATGTCGCATCATAATCCCAAGGAAGCACTTGAAACCGCCCTTGTTCATTCACATAAAGAGCGTAGTTATGAACAAAGCCATCAAAATTTTGGGTGCACACTACACCAATGAGCCAGCGGAAATATTGATTGACATCAAGGTATTGCTCAATCTTTTCTGCAAAAATGTCGTCTGTTGCTGTATTCAGAAAGTAAATAAATTCGCTCAGTTGCTCGTCATGTCTTGATGTACCCGTTTTTTTCTCGTACCCGAGAAGAAGGTGTTTTTTGGGCTTTTTATCAAATGAACTTAAAAGGGAGAAATTGGCGTCGTCATCTACTGCATAATAAATACCGCCTCCTGATAGTTGCCGTTTTTGAAGAAATAGCTCATCCACGGATTCTATTTTTAAATAAATGCCTTCTTTTCTTCCATTGATGGTCAAGAATACATGAGAAGCGGCAGGGCTTAGCACCCCCATCTGTTCGAAGAAATAAAAGGACAGCCTGTTTCGAATAAAAGAAGGGTCATTGTACTCTGCATTTAAATGAAAGATGGCTTCGCCTTGTCTTTTTTTGGGTTTTCTATATTCAATTTGATAGGACTTTTTCTTGAGCTTTCTAATGTGTGATCCGCGGTAGGAAGCATAAATATGTGATTTGGTCTTGCCGGTTTTAAGAATGGCCTCAACAGGTTCATCGTTCCAGACGTCTTTTCTTAATTCAATAAGATCCTTTGGGTGAATCCAAATATCAAGTTGCTTTAAAGGTTCTGTGGTCATGTGTTCATCAGCCTCCTATGATCTTCTTTACTATATGAAAATGAAGGAATGTCCTGTACCCCTGCTGATAGGTAATCATGGAGTTTTGAAAGAAAGAGGCATTCGCCAAGAACACTTGTCTACCCAGTCTCGTAACATAAAGCAGAGAAGATAAACAGTTTTGTCTGTTTGTTTTGTCAAAGCATAGACTGGGGAGGGGAATTGTTCGTGAGCACATTTGATCATTCACATATTGAACATGCAGTTGATTCACTTCGAAGTGAGGGACGTGATCATCACTTAGATCGTGAACCAGAATCGAGACATTCGCACAAATCAGATCGTTCTCGTCATTCAAAACGCCGTCATTGGTTCTTTGGTGGAGGCGGCTGCCGTAAGTCACACCGCAGTAAAAAAAGCCACAAAAGCTATCGCTCTAAAAAAAGCCGCTGTTCAAAGAAAAGCGTGAAGAGTGAGAAGCCATGCAAAAGTAAAAAGTCGTGTAAAAGTAAAAAATCATGCCGAAGCAAAAAGAGTGAACCGAAAAAATCATGCCGTAGCAAACACAGATCCCATCATAAGAAAAGCTGCCGCAAGTCACACCGCAGCCATCGATCTAAACGTTCTCATCATCACAGACGAAGTCATTCTTGCCGAAGATGCGGAAAGAAAAAGCATCATTCTCGAAGCAGAGGAAATGTTGATCGTAAATGGGATCAAGGGAATATGTGGGAGTATCGACGCTACCGCTAAACATGAGGTCATCATTTTTGAAACCCTTTTTAAAAGAGAGTATGATAAAAAAGGGTTTTTTTTATTTCGTAGAGAAATAAAATGAGACATCATAACTTAGCGAATGAAGATTGTGAGGGGAAGACATGAAGTTTTTTACAGGTGAGATACATCACAGGATGTTTATTGGGGTAGTCATTGATGATGAATGGGTGATGGACGTTAAAAAGGCCGAGGCTAAATTATTTGAGCTGGAGACACTGCCAAACTCTTTAGCTGAATGCATCAACATGGGGGACAAGTTTGTCGAACACGTCAAACAGCTTCTTGATTGGGCTGAGAAAAAAGAGGAAGACCGCGGCTCTTATGTATATCCGCTTTCTGACGTCAAACTCCATGCACCGATTCCAAAACCAGCTAAAAACATCATGTGTGTTGGAAAGAATTATCAAGATCATGTCATGGAGATGGGAAGTGCGGCAGATATTCCTAAAGACGTGATGATTTTTACAAAGGCGCCTACTTCAGTGATTGGACACGAAGCGGATATTCTTCTTCATGAAGGTGTGACAAGTGAATTGGATTACGAAGGTGAGCTTGCCATCGTCATAGGCAAATCAGGGAAGAATATTGCACCTGAACAGGCACGCGATTATATCTTCGGTTACACCATTTTAAATGATGTAACGGCAAGAGATTTGCAGAAAAAACATAAACAATTTTTCATAGGCAAAAGCTTAGATACATCCTGTCCGGTGGGGCCTTATATCGTTCATAAGTCAGTGATCGAGGATCATGGAGCGCTCCATGTGGAAACAAAGGTAAACGGAGAAGTTCGTCAGTCTGCCAGTACGGAACTAATGATCTTTCCGATTGAGGACATTGTTTCAACTCTTTCAAAAGGGATGACGCTAGAAGCAGGTGATATCATTGCAACGGGTACACCTTCTGGGGTTGGCAAAGGCTTTGAACCGCCAAAGTTTTTAGCTTCAGGAGATCATATTGACATCACGATTGAACCGATTGGGACGTTATCGAATCGCGTCAAATAAAGGGCATGTTGACACAGGATTGTCGCTTTGTGTTCGACTTATTTCGTGGTACGATGAGATGGTACTTGTTCTGATAAAGGGGGAAATAACAAATGGGAACACATTTACATATTACAGCGTGGGTACTAGGGATTATTTTATTCTTCGTAGCCTTTGCTCTAGCAGGTAAAAACGACAAAGGTGCTAAAATTGTGCACATGATCGTCAGACTATTCTACTTGCTCATTATCGCAACAGGCGTAGAGCTGTATGTCCGCACAGGAATGAAAATTCCAAGTTTCGGGGGCGAGTATATCGGCAAAATGGTACTCGGTATCCTTGTGATCGGTTTCATGGAAATGGTTCTTGTACGCAAGAAAAAAGGAAAATCAGTGACGGGTGTGTTGATTGGTTTTATCGTGTTTGCGATTGTGACCATTCTTCTTGGTTTACGTCTGCCGATCGGTTTCCATATCTTTTAATATAAAAAGGGCATTGCTTATATGAAGCAGTGCCCTTTTTTATGTGACATCAAACTTGGAAACCGACCGGTGACCGTCAGAAGTGGTCCATTCAAAACGAATTTGACCGGCGGCAGGCTCATGGTGACATTGTAGTGCTAGCGATTGTGTATCTGCTGAAAACTGAAAGAAAGAGACGCATTGAAAAGGATGAAAGGAAGAGAAGACACAATCGTAGACGGAAAAGCCAAACTGTTCTACTTGTTCAATGATTTGATAAAAAACGTTTTCAGGTACGAACATGAGTAAGTCAAGCCACCCTTTGGCAAGAGATGCTGTATATTGAATCATTTCACCGCCTTGTACTTCCAGCAACTGCCCGTTTTCATGAAGAATCATAGACCCGAGCAATTCTCCTTTTGTCCATCGGTCATTCTCTTCCAAACAGATCATAGAGCTTTGAAGACTTTCTGGCAGCATGATCTCTCCTTCTTCATCTTCGATTAAACAATGCCCGTTTTCAATCAGTAAATACCCGTTACACCACCTTCGGCTGCAGCGCTCGAGATGCTTCATTCGTTTCTCCATTTGCAAAAGCTCCTTTCCTCTTTCTTTTCTTACCAAATGATGCTTGTCCTATACGCCGGAAAAAAAGGACAAATCAACTATCAAGGAGACGATGCATAAACTAAGAAAGGCTGAAAGAGAACACTTGATGAAAAACGGATGGGAGCTGATGATGATGTGTGGAATAACAGGCTGGGCAGACTTTAAAAAGCAGCTCATCCAACAGGATCATGTAATCAATCAAATGACAGAGACATTATCTAAAAGAGGGCCAGATGATACAAATACGTGGAAAAGTGAGCATGTGCTTTTCGGGCATAAAAGGTTAGCGGTTGTAGATGTAGAAGGCGGAAAGCAGCCGATGACATATACACATCAAAACCATGATTATACGGTTGTATACAATGGAGAGCTCTATAACACGGAGGATATAAGAAAAGAATTATTAAAAAAGGGGCACCGCTTTCTTGGGCATTCTGATACAGAGGTTCTTCTTCACGCTTACACAGAATGGAAGGAAGAGTGTGTCACCCATTTTAATGGTATTTTTGCATTTGTGATCTGGGATAGTGAGCGTGAATTATTATTTGCAGGGAGAGACCGGCTTGGTGTCAAGCCATTTTTCTATACAGAACGTCATCATTCCTTTTTATTTGGTTCAGAGATCAAAGCACTTCTTGCTCACCCTGATATGAAAGCAAAAGTCGATCATGAGGGGTTATCAGAGATCTTTGGCTTAGGACCGTCTAGAACACCAGGGCAAGGGGTATTTAAAGGTGTAAAAGAGCTGAGACCTGCACATGCTTTGACCTTTTCAAAAGATGGCCTGCGTGTGTGGAGGTACTGGAATGTCAAAAGCGAGCAGCATACAGACTCACTTGATGACACCGCTCAGCACGTCAAACATCTCTTTACAGATGCTGTCACAAGACAGCTCGTCTCTGATGTGCCTGTTTGTACATTTCTATCTGGTGGCGTTGATTCTAGTGCCATAACCGCTATTGCCGCCAAGCACTTTGAGAAAATAGGGAAAGCGCCGCTTCATACGTATTCCATTGACTACGAAGGAAATGATCAATTCTTTGAGGCAAGTCAATTCCAGCCGAATGCTGACGGCCCTTGGATTGATCAAATGACCAAAGCATTTCAAACGAATCACCACAGCTGTGTCATCGGCCAAAAGGAACTGGCTTCTTATTTGAAGGAAGCAGTTGAAGTTCGAGATTTACCGGGCATGGCAGATATTGATTCATCCTTACTTTGGTTCTGCCGAGAAATGAAAAAGGATTTCGTTGTCGGCCTTTCAGGTGAATGTGCTGATGAAATATTTGGAGGCTATCCGTGGTTTCATATGGCAAATGAAACGAATGGTTTTCCTTGGATGAGATCGACTGAAGCCCGCACGCAGCTTCTTCAAGACTCGTGGCAAAAGAAACTATCACTGAAGGAATATGCGCACAGCAAATATGAAGAAACCGTGGCAGAAACACCTCTTTTAGATGGAGAAACTGGAGTAGATAAAGCCCGGAGAGAACTTTTTTACTTAAATATGATCTGGTTCATGACAACGCTGCTAGATCGAAAAGATCGAATGAGTATGGGCGCGAGCCTTGAGGTGCGTGTGCCATTTGCAGATCATCGCCTTGTCGAATATGTTTGGAATATTCCTTGGGAAATGAAAATGCATGGAAATCGTGAAAAAGGGGTTTTGCGAAAAGCATTAGAGGGAATTTTACCGAATGAAGTGCTTTATCGCAAGAAGAGTCCTTACCCGAAAACGCATCATCCAGCCTATACCCAGGCTGTGAAAGAGATGTTAACAGATTGCCTTGCGCAAAAAGATTCTGTGCTTCATGAATTTTTAGATCCACACCAATTGAAACAGCTGATTGAAACCGAAGGGGCTTCCTTTCAAGTGCCTTGGTATGGCCAGCTCATGAAAGGTCCGCAGCTAATCGCCCATCTGGCGCAGATTCATCATTGGTTTGAAACATATCGAATTGATATAGACGCGTAATAAAGGGTCGGCTTTCTTGCACTTGTTGAAAGGAAGCCGGCTTTTTTGATACATAGCAAGAGACTTTTAGAGCACATCGAAAGTTGATCTAACCTTTCTAATTTGTATAATTAACTTAAAGTGAATTAATTTGGAGGAAAAAGGATAATGAAAATCATTGTGATCGGAGCAGGACCAGGGGGACTTGCGGCAGCTATGATGCTGCAAAGCAAAGGACATGACGTTCATGTATACGAAAAACAGCCCTTTGTTGGCGGACGTAACTCTAAGTTTCAACTTGGTGATTTCACGTTTGATACAGGTCCTACCTTTCTCAGCATGATTCATATTGCAGAGGAGCTGTTCACCTTTGCTGGCAAAAATCTTTATGACTATATCGATGTCATTGAATTAAAAGAAATGTATAGACTAATCTTTCAAGACGAGCAGCTTGATATGATTCGAGATCGAGACGAGATGTACAAACGGTTAGAAGCCTTTGCACGTGGTGAGGGCGAAGGGTATGTACGCTTTATGAACGATACAAAGCGCAAAATGGACCGCCTTACGCCAATTTTACAAAGTAAAATGGACCGTTTTCATCACTATTTGCGTCCGAAGGTGATAAGAGCACTTCCACAGCTTTCGTTAAATAAGAGTTTATATGATGTGCTCTCAGACTATTTCTCGAATGAATCGGTGAAATACGCATTTACGTTTCAATCAAAGTATTTAGGAATGTCACCTTGGGAATGCCCTGGAGCGTTCTCGATCCTTTCGTTTATGGAGCATGATACAGGCGTTTTCCATCCGAAAGGCGGCGTGAATCAGCTGTCAGAAGCGATGGCAAAGGCGGCAATTGAATCTGGAGCAGCTATTCATCTGTCATCTGGCGTCGAAAAGCTGCTCACTAAAGGCAGGAAAGTAAAGGGCATTCGCTTAGAATCTGGGGAAGAAGTACAGGCAGATGAGGTTGTCGTAAATGGAGACTTTGCACATGTGATGACAAAGCTGGTAGAGCCAGGTCTCTTAAAGAAATATAGTGAGAAAAAATTGAAAAAGAAAAAATTCTCATGCTCCACCTTTATGCTTTATTTAGGATTAGATACAATTTATGATGAGCCGCATCATACCATTGTTTTTTCCGATGATTACGCTAAATTCGTCAAAGGAATTACGAAAACGTATGAGCTGCCAGATGACCCGTCCATTTATATTCAAAATGCAAGTATAACAGATGACTCGCTTGCGCCAAAAGGAAAGTCAGCTCTGTATGTGCTGGCACCCGTTGCCAATAATCAAAGCGGTATTGACTGGGAAGCGCATCAAGATGAATTCAGAGAACTTGTGCTGGACACACTGGAGCGGAAAACCGGCTTTAACAATATTAGACAGCATATAGAAGTCGAGCGGATGATCACCCCGAAGCATTGGGAGGAAGACCTTTACGTATATGAAGGAGCTACATTTAACCTTGGCCATCAGCTTACGCAAATGATGGTGCTAAGGCCGCACAATGAATTTGACGAATTGAAGCACTGCTGGCTCGTTGGAGGTGGAACGCACCCAGGAAGCGGCTTGCCGACCATTTTAGAATCAGCACGCATCACGACGAATGCGATTCTTTCAAAAGAGAAACATACGCACAAAACGATACCTCATCACGAAAAGGGGAGCGCCTCATGAAGAAACATATATTGATTGCAGGTGGCGGTATTGGCGGAATGATCTCAGCGCTCTATTTAAAAAAAGCTGGACATGATGTCACCCTTGTCGAAAAAAATGAACGGCTTGGCGGGAGACTTGCTTTTGTACGTGAGAAAGGATATAAAGTAGATGAAGGTCCGACCATTGTCCTACTTCCTGATATGTTAAAAGGCATTTTACATGAGGTAGGAATTGACGAAACATCTCTTGATCTCTTGCAGCTTGATCCGCTGTACACGATCCAATATCAGGATGGAACCTCCTACACGAAGTACTCTGATTCACTGCGCCAGTTAGATGAAATCAGACGTGTATTTCCAAAGGAAGATCAAGGGTTTCTGAAATTTATGGAAGACATGACGAATCGGTTTCAAGAAGGGCAGCAAGCTTTTCTAGAAAAATCGTTTCATGAAAAACGCACATTTTTTACAAAAGCAAATATGAAGATTTTAATGAAATTAAAAGCGTACCGTACGGTTCAAAGCGCTCTAAAAAAATATTTCTCAGATGAACGCCTGCGAGATGCATACGCACTTCAAACCCTCTATGTCGGAGGAAATCCGTATGAAGCATCTGCTATTTATTCGCTTGTTTCATATAGTGAGCACGCCCACGGAATCTACTATTTAAAAGGCGGATATGCCAGTTTAGTAGATATATTGGAGAGACAACTCATAGAGAAGGGTGTGCATGTAAGACGAAATGAAGAAGTAGCGCAATTGGAGTTTGAGGGGAAACAGGCGGTCAAGGCAAAAGTAAATGATGAAAACATAGCAGCTGATGCCTTTGTAATCAACGGGGATTATCCAGCGGCGTTAAAAAAGCTTGGGTTAGATGAGCAAGACCGGCGTAAATACGTTCCATCCTCTGGCTGCGTGATGGTGTATCTCGGTTTAAATAAGGTGTACCATGAAGCACCTGTTCATCAATTTTTTATGGGAGAACACTTTGATCAGCATATGAAAGAGGTCTTTCAAACGAAAACAGTCCCTCAAGACCCGTCATTTTATACATTTAATCCATCCATCATTGATCCATCTCTTGCCCCAGCAGGCTGCAGCGTTTTGTATATGCTCATTCCTGTTCCTTCAGGAGATCACATCAATTGGGAAGAGGAGACAGACTTTGTGGAAAACATGCTGAAACGTCTTGAGAAAAGAGGCTTTCCGCAATTGCGAGAGTCGATTGTATGGAAAAAGGTAAGAACACCAAATGATTCAATGCGAGAAGGATTGTTTGAGGGAGGCAGCTTTGGACTTGCGCCTAATTTGTTTCAATCAGGCGTCTTTCGCCCGCAAGTGAAGGTGGCAGAGACAGACAATCTTTATGCGGTAGGTGCCTCCATCCATCCTGGCGGCGGGGTACCGATCGTCATGCAAAGTGCGAAGCTCATGGCTTCTGTGCTACTAAAAGATTTGAACGACAGAAAGGAAGTGAAGCTAAGTGGTTGATGTGCAAACAGCATTGAAAGTATGTGAGGAGACCATTCAAACCCATTCAAAAACGTTTTATCGCGCCTTTTCTATGCTGCCTAAAAAGAAAAGACAGGCAGTTTGGGCTGTTTATTCCTTTTGCCGGAAAGCGGATGACATTGTAGATGAGTCTCCTTCACCAAAAGAGGAGTTAACATCCTTTCGGGAGGCGTTTGATCGATTCTTACATGGTGAGGTAGACCGGAATGATCCGATATGGGTGGCGCTAGAGCATACATTTCAAGAATTTCGTATGGATGAAGCCCCGTTCCGTGACCTGCTCCAAGGACAGGAGATGGATTTAGAGCAGCATAGATATGAAACGTTAGATGAACTGCTCATCTATTCCTATCATGTAGCGAGTACAGTTGGACTCATGCTGCTTCCGATTATTGCGCCGCGTAAAAAGGAACAACTAAAAGAAGCAGCCATTTCGTTAGGGATTGGCATGCAGCTCACCAACATCCTTCGTGATATTGGTGAGGATGCAGCTGAAAGAAATCGCATTTATTTGCCTAAGCAAGTGATGGAACAATTTGGGTATACAGAGCAAGAATTGCAAGAAGGTGTGATCAATCAAGCATTCAAGCACGTATGGGAGTACATTGCCTTTGAGGCAGAGGCGTATTACGAGGAATTTTTTGACCATCTTCATGAATTTCCGCTTTATTCACGTATGCCGGTGAAAGCAGCTGCTCACTTTTATAAAGCCATTTTAGATAAAACTAGAGAAAATGAATACCGCGTCTTTACGCAGCGATCATTTCTTTCAAATCAGGAAAAAGCACTTATTTTAGAAGATATTACGTAATGGAAAAAGGACTGCACCCGCAGTCCTTTTAGCGTGTAGACAAAGACAAACCCCCGCATTCTGTGTCAGGTCTACGCTCCGGTGCTCACGCATGTCAAAATCGCTCCGCTCCGTTACTTGTTAAAGGTTTTCTATCACGCTGAAAAGAAGACAAAGAGCTAAAATAAAGATCATTTTAGCTCTTTGTCAACAATCTGAATGGACTGCACCCACAGTCCTTTTTATGTGGAAGAAAAACGATACTCCGTCCATACCTTTGAACGCCACCGCCTATACATGAAGATGCCTCTTACCCATTCATCCACGATAAAAGAAATCCAAACCCCAATCAGGCCCATCTCAAGCTGAATGCCTAATATATAAGCGATCGGAAGCCCGATCCCCCACATTGAAATCATCGCCATATACACAGGAAACTTCGCGTCACCAGCAGCCCGCAAGGAGTTAATGATGACCATATTAAAAGAACGTCCAGGTTCTAAAATGATCGTCAATAGGAGGAGTAGGCCGGCGATTTGAATGATCTCGCTGTTGCTAGTGAAAAAAGCAAGCAAATGCGTCGATGATAAAGATAAAGCAATGGAAGAAAGAAGGGAGACGGCAATGGCCCAGTATAAACTTTTCATGCACCTGCGATAGGCAGCATCGAATTCTTTCGCCCCAATATGGCGTCCGATTAAAATTTGAGTCCCTTGGCTAATGGCTGCACCAAACAACATAATGAACATCATCAAGTTCTGAGTATATACTTTTGCTGCTAGTGCCTGCGTTCCCATAAATGTAATAAACAGCGTAATGACCATCTGAGAACCGTTATAAGAGAGCTGCTCGCCAGCAGAAGGAATCCCGATTTTTAGCAGCTTTTTTAAATGCGTCCGCTGGATGTGAAACATGTTCTTCAGTGAAAACCGTAACCCAATTCGGCGGCGAACAATCAGGATCATCGCTATTAATCCGATGAACCGAGCAAGTGAGGTTGAAAGGGCAACACCCATCACGCCTAACACTGGGAAGCCAAACGGACCGAAAATGACGAAATAATTACCGGCAACGTTTAACAAGTTCATTCCGATGGTGACATACATCGTGTCTCTTGTATATCCATAGCTTTTTAAAATAGCACTATAGGTCATAATGAGCGCTTGAATAAAAGAAAGCAGGCCGACAATTTGTAAAAAGACCGTTGCATCTGGCATCAGCTCACTTGATAACCCCACCATGTGTAAGATTGGAACAGCTAACACAAACATGAGGAGACTAATGACAAAGCTAATCAGGAAGTTGGTTCCTAGTGAAACATAGGCGACTTGAGCCGCTTCCTGCTCGCGGCTCGCTCCTAAAAGCTGAGCAATTACAATCGTCGTACCTGTTGTAATGAAGCTGAACATGACAATCAATAAATTTAGCAGCTGGTTGCTTACACCTACTGCGGCAACGCTGTTATCGGAGTATTGGCTCAGCATGAGTGTATCCGCACTTCCCATGAGCATATATAAAGAGATTTCGATAAAAATAGGCCAAGTTAACGCAAATAATGAAGGGTGGGATCTTTCACTTTTGGCTTGAATCTTTTGAAATGACAGTGCTTGAGGTTTCATCACATAGCCCCCTTTCGTATAAATCCGATTTATAGTGTACCTTGCTTCGACTATAATAAGAAGAGATGAAACCGAAACTTATTGGAGAAATCCGACTTCATAAGGGGATGAATATGGATCTATTTATTACATTTACTGTACCGCCGTTTCCGGTTTATATTGCTTCAGGCAAAGGCGTATTTCATCAAGGAGAAAGACATATCTCTAGAATCTTCACTGTATTTGATCTTCTCTATGTCACAAAAGGTAAACTATGGATAACAGAGGATGAGGCGGCTCATCACGTAAAAGAAGGAGAATATATCATTCTATCACCCGGCCTGTCTCACGGTGGACATCTGCCATGCGAAGAAGAAACCCATTATGAGTGGCTGCATTTCTCAATTGATCCATTTGAGTTTACGAACCGGCCGAGAGAACACTGGTTTGATATGAAACAAAATCAAGCCACCTTTGAAAAACCCGCAAAATATGAATTTAGCCTGCCACGTCAAGGAAAAGTGAAAGGAAGAAGCGTGTTAGAGAAGCACCTTTCAGCTATGAGGGCATTGAATGATGACGCGTCTGAACTTCCGTTAAAAAAACAGCTTCAATTTGAGGAGCTGCTCATTCATTTACAAAAAGAAGCATTTCATATTCCAAGTGCAAAGGAGACCGTCGCATCAGAAGTGGTTCACTATCTCGAGCGCCATTTTATGAAAAAATTACAAATGGAGCAGCTGGCAGAGAAGCTTCATTATCATCCTGATTACATCACACGATGCATGCAGACGGTGTATGGACTGACTCCTAACCAGTACATCAATCGTCTCAAAATCGAAAAAGCCAAAAGCCTGCTTGCCTCAACGAATGAAAAAATAGCGGCCATTGCAGAACGTGTAGGTATTGACGACCCTACTTATTTTTCTAAGCTGTTTCGGCAAAATGAAGGCATGCCGCCTATCCAATACCGTCATCTAGCAAGAAGAACGACAAAGTAAAGGAACGTGAAATGATGAAAGGGAGAAAAGAGGAGTTTGTGAGCATACGCCCATTAGAAGAAACTGATTTAGAGGTCGTGTGGCATTTAAAGTTTAAAGCATCAGACCAGTCCTATCGAAAGTGGAATGCACCTTATTTTCATGAACACGAGATACCGCTTGCTGCATTTAAGAAACGATATGTACAGGATGATGCCATTCCGCCAAAGCTATATGGCATTGTCATAGGTGGCGAAATGAAAGGCACCGTTTCTTATTATTGGGAGAATGAACGAACACGCTGGCTTGAATGCGGGATTCTTATTTATGACTCACGCTTTTGGAATGGAGGAGTTGGAACAAAGGCGTTAAGTCTATGGATAGATGAGCTATTTTCATACATTGATATCCCGCGAATCGGTCTCACCACCTGGTCTGGTAATGAACGGATGATGCGGTGCGCGGAGAAATGCGGGTTTACCCTTGAGGGAAGACTGCGAAAGGTCCGTTACTACCAAGGAGAGTATTATGATTCTATGCGTTACGGGATGCTGAGAGAGGAATGGCAAAGCCTCCCGCGCCATACCACTGAATAATTATTTTTATTTTTAGGACAAAAGTAGCGTATAATTGAATAAACTAAAAAAGAAGGGTGGCGAATGAGTTGCGCTGGATGACCGGATGGTTTGTGTCGATTATAGTGGCCATTTATCTATTTGTAGATGCGCCTAAACATGGGAAGAATAAATGGCTTTGGGCGGTTTTAGGTCTTTTATTCGGGCTCTTTACACTTGGAGTATACCTCATCAAAACAGGAAGAAAAGGGTTGGGCTGGACGGTTCTGATCGTGTCCATTATCATCTATTCTATTTTCATTCTAGTCTATGTCTTTTACTTCTTATTGCTGATCATTGGATACTCAAATGCATAATAGAGAGCACGCGTGTACATAAGGGGGAGTTTGATCTTGAGAATTACGGGTTTATTCGTATCACTTGCTGTTGCCATTTATTTATGGTTTGATGCGCCAAAGCATGGCAAAGACAAATGGCTGTGGGCCATTTTAGGCGTGCTATTTAGTACAATCGTTCTTGGTATTTACTTGATCAAGACAGAAAGGAAGGGACTCGGCTGGACGATTCTCATTTTAACCATCTTGTTTTACCTCATGCTGCTGATCTCTGTTTTGATCGGTATGATTCTTTTTTATCAGAGTCCTTCATGAAGAAGGGCTTTTTTCTTTTACCTTTTGAGCAGGCACACCTGCAATGATCATCTGCTCTTCATGAAAGGAACGATTCACCACTGCATTTGCTCCAATTGAAATATGATTCGCAATATAGATGTTTCCAAACAGCTTAGCACCAGGGCCAATCCATACATGATCTCCGATGGTTGGGACATCATTTTCATGATGGTTTTGACCGATATTCACCCCTTGATGAATATCACAAAATGCCCCGATTTTTGCATGCTTGTTCACAATCAAAAGACCAGTATGATTGATTCTGAGCCCAGGGCCAAAGACGCCAATCGGAATATCAAAGCCAAGCTGCATGCCTTTCTTTTTATGTAAATAGCGGTAAAACCATTTGCGTAATGTGGCTCCGCTATTTGTATAGTATTCATATTTTCGTAAATACCTCTGATATTTCCATATATCATCCCCAAACCACTTTGGTCTTCTGTGCGTGATGGCTAATGCTTTCTTATCCTGTGCCAAGTAGTGGTGAAGATCATGCTTCGTTACAATCATCAGATCTCCCTCGATTCCCTTTCGTTTCAGAGAAATTATACCATTAAAACCATTTATATCAATAAAAATTGTGTTATTGCTTTTTTTCTACATTCATTTCATCCAGCTTTCTGTATAAAATAAGCACTCAGTGACGAGTAGAACAAAAGAACCAGGAAGAATGATTTGTCATTTTTTTCAACATTTTCACGATCAAGCGTTCATCTCCTTACGGCAGTAGATGTTTGTAAAAGATACACGAAAATACTCGTAAAAAAGAAAATATTGCATTCATATGATTTTCGAATCATCTTTTTGAATACAATTGACTTTCATATCGCATATCCTCTAGTCTAGTAAATGAAAATGATAATCTTTATCAATTGGAGGAGTGTTTTATTATGTCCATCAAAACCGTTTCTAAAAATCAGCAGTTTTTAGAGCAGCAAAATCAAAGAGAATCTAATGCAAGGTCTTACCCGAGACGGTTCCCATTAGCCATGCAAAAAGCCGAAGGTATGATCGTGACAGATGCGGATGGCAGAGAGTTTTATGACTGCCTGGCAGGCGCAGGAACACTTGCACTTGGTCACAATCATCCTGTTGTTATAGAAGCTATTGAACGTATGCTTCATGAAAAAAGACCATTGCATACGTTGGACATAACCTCAGAAATTAAAGAAGAATTTGTGAATGAGATTTTTTCTCACTTGCCAGAGGAGTTTGCAAAAAGAGCGAAAATCCAATTTTGTGGACCTACTGGTGGTGATGCGATAGAAGCAGCCATTAAATTAGTCAAGACAGCGACAGGAAATCGTTCGATTCTCTCCTTCCACGGGGCTTATCATGGTGCGACACATGGCACGATGTCATTAAGCGGCAACTTATCTCCAAAGGAAAGAGTGCAAGGTTTAATGCCAGATGTTCATTTCCTGCCTTATCCATATGAATACCGCTGCCCATTTGGGATTGGTGGTAAAGATTCGCACCGCATTTCCAGCTCTTATATTGAGCGTGTATTAAATGACCCTGAAAGCGGCATTCTTCCGCCTGCAGGTATGATCTTTGAAGCCGTGCAAGGCGAGGGCGGCTCAATACCAGCATCCATTGAATGGATGAAAGAAATGAGACGAATCACAAAAGAAAAAAGAATTCCGCTCATTATCGATGAGGTTCAATCAGGCATTGGCAGAACAGGGAAGATGTTTGCCTTTGAACATGCAGGAATAGTGCCAGATGTCATTGTATTATCAAAAGCAATTGGTGGAAGTCTGCCGCTTTCAGTTGTGATTTATGATAAAGACTTGGATCAATGGAATCCAGGAGCACATATTGGCACATTTAGAGGAAATCAAATGGCGATGGCTGCTGGAACCGCTACGCTGAAATTTATAAAAGAATCCAATCTGCTTGATCATGTAGACCAATTGGGTGATCGTATGCAGGCTCATCTAAAAGACATCCAAAAACAAGTGCCTGCACTCGGTGATGTACGTGGAAGAGGTTTAATGATTGGCGTTGAAGTCGTCAATCCAAATGAGAAACAGGATGTGGACGGAAGCTATCCAGCGAATCCAGAGCTAGCCAGTCTCATTCAAAAGAATTGCTTCGATAAAGGCTTAATTGTGGAGACAGGAGGCCGTTTCGGAAGTGTAATTCGGTTCTTACCACCATTGATCATGACAGAAGAACAGCTTGAAAAAGTCATCGCTATTTTTAAAGAGGCAGTTTACGATGCAATCAACTAAGCCTTCTGTTGATTCATTATTTATTAATCAAAGCCAGCTTGGGAGAGAGTCCTTCCAAGCGGCTCTCCATACATCCATCGACAGCTTACTGGCCCAGTGGCAAAAAGACACAGGACCGTACAGCGGAATATTGCCTGGGAAATTAGCGGCTAGTGTCGAATCGTTATTTCAATTTCAACCGTCTGGTGAATCAATTGATTCTGTCTTTCGAGATATAAAAGAACACCTTTTGCCTCATTTGGTTGATGTGTCACATCCTAAATGCTTGGCACATCTTCATTGCCCGCCCCTCATTCCTGCACTTGCAGCAGAGGTGATGGTAAGTTCCTTTAACCAATCGATGGATTCCTTTGACCAAAGCGGCATTGCTTCTTTGGTGGAGGAGGAAATCCTAAAGTGGCTGTGTGCGAAGTTTTCTTATGGAGATCTAGCAGATGGGACATTTACGAGCGGCGGAACCCAATCTAACTATATGGGACTGCTGCTTGCGAGAGATGCATTTTGCGAAAACACATGGCAATGGAATGTTCAGCAGAAAGGTTTACCGAGCGAAGCTCACCGTATGCGGATTCTCTGCTCTAAGAATGCTCATTTCACTGTGAAAAAATCAGCATCCCAGCTAGGTTTAGGGGAACAGGCAGTCGTACTGGTAGAGACCGATGAGCATCACCGAATGGACCTCAATGATTTGAAGCAGAAGCTGGTTGAGTTAAAGGAGCGTGATCTGCTGCCATTTGCGGTAGTGGCGACTTGCGGGACAACTGATTTTGGCAGTATTGATCCGGTTCGAGATGTGTATGACATCGTCAAGCCATACGGCCTGTGGATTCATGCAGATGCTGCATATGGCGGAGCACTTGTGTTAAGCGAAACCTACCGAAGTAAATTAGACGGTATTGAGCTTGCTGATTCGATCACGATCGACTTTCATAAACAATTTTATCAGCCGATCTCCTGCGGGGCATTTTTGCTAAAGGATAAAAGACATTTTGGTTTGATTGATTATCATGCAGATTATCTCAATCCAAAGGAAGATGAGCTGGAAGGAATTCTACATCTCGTGAATAAATCTGTCCAAACAACGCGCCGATTTGACGCACTGAAATTACTTCTCTCACTTCGTCTTATTGGAGAAGAAGGGTTTGGCGACATCATAGACCATACGATCCTTTTTGCGAAGGATGTGGCTGCGCTCATTGAAACAAATGCTCACCTTGAGGTGATCAATCCTGAGCCAGAGATCAATGCGGTTGTGTTTCGATTTATAGATGATCATCGAGAGGATGACATCAATAAGATCATTCACCGGACATTATTCCAAACAGGTACTGCTGTCGTTGCAAAAACAGTGGTTGATGGTCAAACATGCTTGAAATTCACTTTGTTAAATCCGAGAACGACAATCACACATATTGAGGAAATCCTTTCTGACATCATTGATATCGGGATCGCTCATATTCAATCCGGGAGGGTACTACGTTGAGTCAATATAAACAAATGGCTGAAAATGCAACCATGCAAAGCTTTTTAAACTGTTTTTTACGTGAAACAGGAATCGATCGATCTGCAAAAAAAGAGACCAAAGTAGATGGCTCACTTGTATTCGTGGCAAAACTAGCAAAGCAAGATCTTGAGCTTGTGATTCCGATCCGATATTTTTCACCTGTAGGCCGTCATCTATTTGATTTTCCGATTCGCTTTCGCCCGCAAGGTAGTGAAGAAGAAGGCACGATTGTCGATTACACAACACTTGTTGCTTTATGTTCTAAGGAGCTTCTCATTGAATATGGCCGGACAGATGCAGAGGATGAATTCATGCTTCGCATCATTTTAAGCTGCCGGAATATTGAACGATTCTTAAAAGAGAGAGAAAGTGATCGAACGGCTCTTTCTCAAGCTGATTTTGAGTATATTGAGGCGGAGCAGTCACTTCTCCTTGGACATTTAACGCATCCTACACCAAAGAGCAGACAGGGAATGACAGAAGAGGAGGAAGCGGTTTATTCTCCTGAGCTGAAAGGGTCTTTCCAGCTTCATTACTTTAAAGCGCACCATTCTATCGTGCTTCAGGATTCTTCTATTTCACAGTCTGCCGCAAACCTCATGCTAGAGGAGCTCTCACGCCAGGTGCCAGAAGAAAAAGAGAGACTGCATACATTAACAGAAGACGGAGAATATGTCCTCATTCCGATCCACCCGCTACAAGTCAAAGTGGTCATGGAGAAAGCGTTCGTAAAGCGTTATGTGGATGGAGGGAAACTGACTTATTTAGGGCCGCTAGGGTCTGAATACACAGCGACCTCTTCGTTTAGAACCGTTTATCAAAAGGACTCTGCTTACATGCTCAAATTCTCTGTTCCTGTGAAAATTACGAACTCCTTACGTGTGAACAAACAAAAGGAACTTGATCGCGGAGTTGAGATGTCTCGCATTTTAAAAACTGAATTGGGCGTTTCTTTATATGACAAATTCTCTGGATTCCGGGTGATTGAAGATCCAGCGTATCTATCCATTCAAGGAGATGAGGCTGAATCTGGCTTTGAAGTGGTCATTCGTCAAAATCCATTTTTGCATCATGAAAAAGGGGCAAGCTTAATTGCTGGGCTATGCCAGGATCATGCGTATGGAGGAAAATCGCGATTAGCAGGGATCATTCATGAACTTGCAGACGCAGAAGGCCGGTCAACGGAGGCTGTCAGCCAAGATTGGTTTAGACAATATTTAACCATTTCGTTAGAGCCGATGCTCTGGCTGTTTGAAACGTATGGTCTTGCGCTGGAAGCCCATCAGCAAAATGCTGTCGTACAGCTGAAGGCTGGTTATCCAGACACATTCTATTATCGTGATAACCAAGGCTACTATTATAGTGAATCGAAAAAGGATAAACTCGCAAATCTTGTCCAAAACTTGAGCGTCAGAAGTGAAACCATTTGTGCTGATGATGTTGCCGTTGAGAGACTGCGTTATTATTTCTTCTTTAATCATTTATTTGGTCTCATTAACGGCTTTGGCACAGAGGGGCTGGCAAAGGAAGAGGTTTTGCTGGCACTTGTTAGAGACACATTGCTCGCTCATGAAGAGAAATATGGTGCATCTGACCTGACAAACAGCCTTCTCCGCTCAAAGGAACTGCCTTCAAAAGCGAATTTGCTGACAAGGTTTGAAGATATGGATGAGCTGACGGGGTCTCTGGAAACACAGTCTCGATACACATCTGTATTGAATCCGCTCTTTTTACATAAGGAGGCGCTGATTGGATGAGGCATCGTATTAAGTTCATTCGCGCTGAATATGAAAGGGACGTCCGGCTTGTCCATAAGTGGATGCAAGAAGAGTACGTTCACCCATTTTGGCATTTGAATATTCCGTTTCCTGCTTTTGAAAAGCATTTTTATCAGGCGATTCATGATCCGCATCAGACCCTTTATTTAGGAACCATTGACGGGACGCCGATGAGTTATTTTGAGGCATACAACGTCAAAGGTGATGTGATTGAATCCTACTATCAGCCTTCTCCGCATGATCAAGGAATTCATCTGTTAATAGGGGAGCCAGATTATGTCGGAAAAGGATTTGCTGCGCCGCTGCTTCAGGCGATGACAGCATTTCAATTTGAGCAGAACAAAAGAACAGAAAAAATTGTTGCTGAACCGGATATTCGCAATGAAAAAATGATTCATGTATTTGAAAAATGCGGCTTTGAACGTGTAAAACCAGTTACTTTACCTGATAAAACAGGGCTTTTGATGTTTTGTGATCGAGATCGATTTGAAAGGAAGTATAACCATGACGTGGTTCAACAAGCAAAATAATGTAGTGGATGTAATTGGGATTGGCATTGGCCCATTTAACCTAGGGCTTGCCGCACTATCTGAAGAAGTAAATGAAATTGACGCTTTGTTTTTTGAAAGAAGTGAAGCCTTTCATTGGCATCCAGGTATGCTCATTGAAGGGACGACACTTCAAGTCCCATTTTTAGCGGACCTTGTCAGCATGGCAGATGTGAAAAGTAAATATAGCTTTCTCAACTATTTGCAGGAGCAAAACCGTTTGTATTCATTTTACTTCCTAGAGGACTTCCATATCCCGCGCAAGGAATACAGTCATTATTGCCGCTGGGTCGCTGACCAATTAGACTCTTGCCGGTTTGGTATGAATGTTGAATCTGTCTCATTGATCGAGAAGGCAGGAGAAAAGCGATATGAAGTGCATGTCCGTCATGTGAAAGATCAAACCGTAGAGGTGTTTGAAAGTAAGCACCTCGTCTTAGGAATTGGCACGCAGCCGGCGATACCAGCATCGCTCCAGCCAGCTTTAGGAGATAAGGTGTTTCATTCTGCTGACTATTTAAAACGCAAGAAAGAAGGCTGTTTCAAAGGAAAGTCTGTGACGGTCATCGGCTCTGGTCAAAGTGCGGCAGAAGTGTTTTATGACATTTTATCAGATGATGAGGCGAAGGATATTCACTGGTTCACACGGTCTAAAGGGTTTTTCCCAATGGAATATTCTAACCTTGGACTTGAGTATTTTTCTCCAGACTATATTGATTTCTTTTATGAGCTTCCGCAAACAAAAAAAGACGCGTTATTAAAGCAGCAAGACTTGCTGTATAAAGGCATCAGCTCTGCGATGATCCGTGATATTTATCACTTGCTTTATGAACGTTCTGCCTGCGGAGAACAGTTGAACACGGTGCTGCAAGCGATGACCGAGGTCAACTTGATTGAGGAAACAGCGGATGGCTTGTCGATTTCCTGCTCTCAATGGGTAAAAGAGGAATCCTTTACTCATGAGACGGATATTGTCGTCTTGGCGACTGGCTACCAATCGGTATTGCCGCCGTTCATTGATCCGATTGCCCACCACATTGAGTGGGATGATCAAGGACGATTCCAAGTTGAACGTGAATATCGCCTGAAAACAAACACAATGGGTGAAAATGATATTTTTGTGCAAAATGCAGAGCTTCATACACATGGGGTCGGCGCACCAGATTTAGGGCTTGGGGCTTACCGAAACAGTGTGATTATCAATGAACTTGCCCGAAAAACCGTGTATCCACTATATCAAAAGCACGTCTTCCAGACATTTGGTACACACAAGAACGCAAACACATTTGAAGAAATCAAAGGTTAAGGAGGATGAAGCGATGAGTGTACAAGATGAATTGAAAAAAGCGGTGAATCCTGCTGCTTGGAAAAAGGCAAACCAGCGAATGGTGGCAAAAATGCTGTCTGAATACATGTATGAGGACATGCTTCATCCCGTTCAGCTAGATCGTAAGGATGGCATCGCTCAATATGAATTAATCATTCATGAACATAAGAAATATCGCTATCTCGCAAAACCTCGTTTGTTTGATAGTTATGATACGATCGCTGAATCGATCGAGTGCTGTCAAGACGGGAAATGGACAAAGGATGTCAGTGCCATTGTGTTTTTACTGGACATCCAGCCGATCATTCCAATGTCTTCTGACACAACAGGCCATCTGATCAAAGAGCTTCATCATACCCTGCTCGCAGATGTTCATTTGCTGTCGAAAAAAGCACTTCGTGCGGATGAACTGACAGATACAGATTACGCCTGGATCGAAGGAGAAATGACAGGGCATCCTTGGATTGTGTATAACAAAGGGCGCATTGGATTCAGTTACGATGATTACTTAGCCTATGCACCTGAAAGGCAAGAAAGTGTGCAGCTGTCTTGGATTGCTGTTCACAAAGAACTTGCGACATTCCATGCGGTTGAACATGAAAACTATGAACAAGTGATCGCAAAAGAATTAGATGAAGTGACCATTCGTCAGTTTCACCGCGTCTTAAAGGATGAAGGGCTGAATGCGGCTGATTATTATATGATGCCTGTTCATAAGTGGCAGTGGACTCATATGATTATTCAGCATTTCCCAGAAGATTTGGCCATGCGCCGCATTGTGTATGTAGGAGAGGGGCTTGATCAATATATTCCGCAGCAGTCGATCAGAACCTTTACGAACATTTCAAATAAAGGTAAGCATCATATTAAACTGCCAATGAGTATTTTAAATACACTTGTGTACCGAGGACTTCCGTCAGAACGTACAGTCATCGCCCCTCGTATTACAGCGCATATTAAAGGGATTGCTGATCAAGACTCATTTTTATCTGACGTATGCCGCGTGATTTTACCAGGTGAGAATGCAAGTATCAATGTCGATCATCCATACTACAGCAAATTGTCTGGTGCGCCGTATCAATATCTTGAAATGCTCGGTGTGATTTTTAGAGAAAGCATTTATACGTACTTAGATGAAGGGGAGTGCCCTGTTACACTTGCGGCACTCACTTATGAGGATCATGAAGGAGAGCCGTATATTAAACAGCTCATTGAAAAATCAGGTCTCTCAGCAAAAGAATGGATGGCGAAATTTTTCCATGTCGTGATGCCGCCGCTGCTGCATTTTATGTATCAATACGGTACAGTCTTTTCACCGCACGGGCAAAATACGATTCTTGTGTTAAAAGATCATCGGCCGCATCGTTTGGCGATCAAAGATTTCGTTGACGATGTGAACATTAGTGATCAGCCGCTGCCTGAATTAGCTTCACTAGAAGGAGAGTTAAAAGAAGTGCTGCGCAGTGAGCCGCCGGAAGGTCTAGTACAATTTATCTTTACAGGATTGTTTATTTGTAACCTGCGTTACGTATCAAACGTGTTAGACAATCATCAGCTGTTAGATGAAACCACTCTTTGGCGCTTGCTTGCAGAAGAAATTCAGCATTATCAAGAGCAATTCCCGCAGCTAAAGGACCGTTTTGAATTATTTGATCTATTCCAGCCTCAGCTGACAAAGCTTTGCTTAAACCGTAATCGAATGATTGATTATGGCTATGGAGATGGAGACGACCGGCCGCATGCGTCAGAGCATGGGAAGGTCACAAATGCACTCGCTCATGTTCTTTCATCCGTTGGCGAGAAGTAAAAAAGAAAAGCTGTAGACATCCTTTGTCTACAGCTTTTTGGTTGTTTAAGAAAATGCTTGAGAAGCAAGGAAATAAAGAAGCGCCGGATCGTTTTGCTTTTCTTTTCCGCGAATCATCATAAAATGCGCTTTGTTTGTTTTCGTAAACCCTGCTTCTATAAGTGATGTATGCAGGCGCTCAGCTGTTTCCTCCTGCATATCTAAACGAATGGCACCAGAATAAGACGAGATGAGCGATTGGATGAGTGAAAGCGCCGTTTGTTCATCGTTTGCTGCAAGCGGGCCAATCATCAGATTGGCTGGCGTTTCGACGCCAAAGGCAAAGCCGGTTATTTCGTGATGTTCATCCTTTGCGATCAGCCGGAACGCTGCTCGTTCCATTCGTTTTTTTAAAAAGCTTGCTCGATTGGTGCCTGCACCTTTCTCGTCAAGTGCTTCAATGGACGGAAGGTGCGTTTCACCAGCAGGAGAAAGGTCGATCTTACCTGACACGCGAAGTGCCGAAGGGTTTGTTTTCTGTGCTTTGTATGTATGAATGTAACCGGCCGTGTGAAACCCGATCTTTTCGTAAACCGGCTGCCCCTGTGCAGTAGCCGTTAAAACGACAGGAACGCTCTGATCACTTTGACGAAGCAAGGTGTCAATCATTTTACGTGCAAGGCCTAAGCCGCGATGTGTCTCCGATACAATGACAGCCCCAATTGACGCGACTCTGTCATATTGGAAAAGTCCAGCACATGAGATCACTTGTCCGTCAGTTGTTGTAAAACCTGTAAAATGTCCATTTGTTAAAAGAGATGTGAGTTCTTCTGCATTGTAATCAGGCCAGTCTACTTCTTTTGACAATGCGATGAGATCTGGTATGTCACCAAGTGTTAATGATCGTTGAATAACGTTTGCCAATACTCGCAACCCCTTCTTAGCTGAATTGATCTATCTGTATCGTACCATAAGAAGTCATAAGAAAAAGGAAAAGGGGGCTCCTTTTCCTTTCAGCGTGTAGACAAACCCTCGCATTCGGTGTCAGTCCTGCGTGCCGGTGCTCACGAATCTCAAATTCGCTCCGCTCCGGTACTCGTCCTTCCTAGACTGCAAAGGTTTTCTATCACGCTGAACAGAAGACAAAGGGCTAAAATAAAGATCATTTTAGCCCTTTGTCAACAATCTGAAAGGAAAGGGAGATCCTTTTCCTTTTTGTCAGATTAATAATTCAGGTCACGGTTGTATTCATATTCAAAGGTGAGCTGCAAGTTTTTAATCGACACAACGCCCACTTTGATTAATCGTCCACCAATCAACTGAGGAACCTCTGTCGCATTGAAAGACACAAAAAAGCGATCTTTTGCCGGAACCTGACTTGTTCTATAAGAAGAGATGTCCACTTTTTGTCCATTCCAAGCTACGTTCACTGTCCCGCCTTTTAAGGAAGAAACGGTGAATACATAATTGTGTGCGTTTGTACTGCCTTTTTCAGCCTCTAAGGAAAGACCAGTCACAACGGCATCCTGAGGCAAGCTGCTTAAATCAAAAGAAGAATTTGGAGAACCGGATTCATTGAAGCTGTTAAGTGTGGCAGGTGATCCATATCGTTTGGTTGTGCCTTTTTCAATGCTTTTATCAAACACAATACGATACATGTTATCTTCTTCATTTAATAATCGTTTTGGTTTAACGGCTAGGTAGTAATCAGTGCTGGCGGCAATTTTCGGCATATGAATGATCTCGTTTTGGTTGTTTGTCCGCACAGAGGAAGACACAAGTGACCCGTTCTTATTGTAAAGGTAGAGGTCCAAATCATTTCCAGACTTCACATTCACGAGTTTAATAGAAAAGCGGCCATCTGCTCCATCAAATTTGGAGCTGGTGAAACGGTAAAAATCGATGTCATCCATAGAAGAGATACTGCCCTCATGATATAAATACGTTTTACTCAGATGAAGGGAATGCTGTAAGAATTGAGCTTTTTCCATCGTATCATTGTTTGCATAATCACTGTCAGGGTACAGGTGCTCTAATTCTTCTGTATAATATTTTGTTTGTTTCGTAGAGGCTTCACTTGCTTGTGCAGGTGATTGAAAGAGAGGTGTAGCGATGAAGAGGCCGGTAAGCAGTAAAATCCCCATTTTCTTTTTGAACATGACAAACATCTCCTTTTGAGTGAATGACTTTCATTTGTAATATCGGTAAATAAGAGTAAATATTGATATTTATCCCAATATTTATCAAAAAAGGACCTCCAATCACGGAGGTCCTGCATTAATGAACATTAAAATATCGAGCTTCAGGATGAGAAACGACGATCGCTGAAACAGATGCTTCAGGTTCCATCATGAAGCCTTCTGTCAGATAGATGCCGATTTTTTCAGGCTGAAGCAGGTGGAACAGCTTTTCTTGGTCTTCAAGATTTGGACACGCTGGATAGCCAAAGGAATAGCGCTGCCCTTGATATTTGGCCTGGTACCGCTTGTCCATTGTGAAATCGACTGGGTCAGGGAAGCCCCATTTGTCACGAATCACTTGGTGGGTTCTTTCAGCTAAGCCTTCTGCAAGCTCAAGCGCCAGTGCTTGGACAGCATGCATTTTTAAATAATCACCTTCTTGCTTAAATTGCTGCGCCACATCACGTATGCGCGCACCAGCTGTGACGGCAAATAAGGCGATATAATCTTTCTCATTTTCTTCGCTTTTCCGCACATAGTCTGAAATGGAGCGGTATGGAAGTTTCTCCTGTCTTGGAAATTGAAATGTTTCAATGATGCGATCAGGCGCTTCCGGATCATAAATATGCAGATCATTCTCGTTTGAACTGGCAGGGAAGAATTGATAAACAAATGCCGGTGCAAACCAGCCTTTCTCTCTGCCTTCCTGAAGAAGGTCTGTGACAAGCTGTTTTAGCTCCAATGCTTTTGGGTGCTGTTCAGCTAATAATGTTTTGACCTTTCCTTTTAAGCCGAGGTGATGACCAATAAGCATTTGCTCATTCACATAGGGCATAATATGATGCAAATCGATGTCACGCACATAATGGCGTTTTGTATTTTCTGGCGTGAAAACCGGCGCCTGCGGGAGTGCCGCGCGTTTTTCCAGTAATTCAATGACGGCTTTCGGCTGTTTCACTTCTTTCTCTTTGATAAGTGCCTCTTGTTCCGCTGAGGGCTTTGTTTGAAATTGAAGAGGGTTTGCTTTTAACTCATTGGCTAATGACAGGCCGTCCATTGCATCTTTTGCATAAAGGACGGGTCCGTCATAATGAGGCGAAATTTTCATCTTCGTAAATTTCCGTGAAAGAGCAGCACCGCCGACCAAAATGGGAACGGAGATGTTCGCTTTTTGTAAATCTTGAGCGGTCAGTACCATTTGCTGTGCTGACTTGACAAGTAATCCGGATAATCCGATCATATCTGGTTTTTCCTTTTGCACAGCTTCGATCAATGTTTGAGGTGTGACTTTGATCCCGAGATCGACCACTTGAAAGCCATTATTGCTCAAAATGATGTCGACAAGGTTTTTCCCGATATCATGGACATCTCCTTTAACCGTCGCAAGGAGAATCTTCCCTTTGCCGCTTGCATGCTGCTTTTCCATATATTGCTCAAGATACGAAACAGATGCTTTCATGACCTCTGCCGATTGAAGCACTTCAGCCACAATCAATTCGTTTTGATTAAAAAGACGTCCAACTTCAGCCATTCCCTGCATCAAGGGTCCATTGATGATATGAAGAGGTGATTCGAATTGGTCTAAGGCAAGGGACAGATCATCAATCAGCCCTTCTTTTGTTCCTTCGACGACGTATAACGCCAGCCTCTCATCAAGCGATAAGGAGACCTTTGGTTTTTTCTCCGTTTTCTTTTTCCCGCGGTAAAATTGGGTGAATTCGGCAAGGGTTTGATCATTTGTTTCATAAAGTAATGTTTCAGCTAGCTTGATTTCTTCCTTTGGAATCGAAGCGAAACGTTCAAGTTTTTCAGTATTAACGATTGCATAATCAAGTCCTGCTTGGACGCAGTGATACAAATAGACGGCATTCAAGATCTCTCTGCCAACAGGCGGGAGTCCGAAAGACACGTTACTAATGCCTAAAATCGTGAGACAATCAGGCAGTGTTTCCTTGATCATTTTGATGCCTTTGATCGTTTCTTCGGCAGCGCCAATATACTGCGCGTCTCCAGTGCCTACCGGAAAGACGAGTGGATCAAAAATGATGTCACTTGAGGGAATTCCATATTTCTTCGTTAAGAGATCATGAGAACGTACGGCAATCTCGAGCTTTCGTTCTGCTGTTACAGCCATCCCTGTTTCATCGATCGTCCCGACAACAAGTGCGCCGCCATATAGTTTCACAAGCGGAAGAATTTCTTCAAACCGTTCTTCGCCATCCTCGAGATTAATGGAATTGATGATGGCTTTCCCTTGGGAGTACGTGAGTGCCTTTTCAATCACGTGTTTATCCGTTGAATCAATGACAAAAGGAGCTTTGACTTTTTTCATGGCCTCTTGTAAAAAGCCTTCCATGTCTGCTGCCTCGTCACGGTCTGGATCAGCGAGACACACATCAATGACGTGAGCGCCATTTTTCACCTGTGCACGAGCAATTTCTGACGCTTCTTCAAACTTTTGTTCCGCAATCAGCCGTTTGAATTTCCGGGAGCCAATGACATTTGTCCGTTCACCTACAAAAAGCGGACGCATTGCTTCTTCATAAATAAGGGGGTCAATTCCTGATACGGTATGCTGTGACGATTCATGAACCATGCGGCGCGGCTGGAGCGAGCGCACTTCGTCTGATAATGCCTGAATATGTGCAGGTGTTGTTCCGCAGCAGCCCCCGACGATATTTAACCAGCCTTCCTGTGCGAAGGCGGCGATTTTTTTAGCAAGGGAAGCAGGGGATTCGTGATATTGTCCTTCTTCATCTGGGAGACCAGCATTTGGATAGCAGCTAACAGCTGACTTTGCGATGGAGGAGAGTGTGCGGATATGGTCTGTCATAAATTCTGGACCAGTTGCACAGTTTAGGCCAACGCTAATTGGTTTCATATGCTCAAGAGAGATATAAAAGGCTTCAATATCTTGACCGGCAAGGGTGGTGCCCATTGGTTCAATCGTACCTGATACCATGAGTGGTAATTGAATGCCGGTCGCGTTAAAGGCTTTCTGAATGCCCATGAATCCAGCTTTTACATTCAGCATGTCTTGGCTTGTTTCTAAAAGAAGGGCATCACATTTGCCATCAATGAGTGCGCGAGCCTGCTCTTCATAGTTTCTGGCGAGCTCTTCAAAGGTTGTGCCGCCTGTCACAGATAATGTTTTAGTTGTAGGTCCCATTGCGCCTACAACAAAACGAGGCCACTCCGGTGTGGAGAAACGATCTGCTTCATTCTTTGCCAGCTGAGCAGCTCGTACGTTGAGTTCATAGGCGAGATGGCCAAGCCCATATTCATCAAGGACGAGCTTTGTAGCGCCGAACGTATTCGTTTCAATGAAATCCGCACTTGCTTCAAGATATTCCCGGTGGATTGTGGAGATGATGTGAGGGGCTGTCATGTTCAAATATTCGTTACAGCCCTCATACTCTTCTCCGCCAAAGTCCTCTGCTGTGAGATTGGCGTTTTGAATCATTGTGCCCATTGCACCATCAAGGACAAGGATGCGTTTCTTGAGCTGTTCAGTGATAGTTGACATGTACGTTTGGCTCCTTTTCTTTCTGATGGATGTAGGTTGTCAGTTCTGCTGTTAAATCTGATCGAAGGAAAGGGGTAATTAAATAAATGCCATTAAACAATTCGCAGGCCGTATCTAATAAAGACCGGGCAATCGCTAAGCCTTCTATTCGCTGCTTTTCCTTATCCTCGCCTGCTTTGGCCATGATGTCACGAATCGAATCAGACAATTTGATGCCCGGAATTTCATGGTGAATAAACTCTGCATTTCGGCTGCTTGTTAACGGCATAATGCCGATGTAAATCGGTTTATCCAAATGACGGCTTTCCTCATGAATTTTCACTAGCTGTTCCTCTGAATAAACAGGCTGTGAGATGAAATAATCAGCCCCGTATTCTATTTTTTTCTCAAGACGTTTTACTGCTTTATCAATATGACGTACATTTGGATTAAACGCGCCAGCCACTGAAAAATTGGTCTTTTTACCAAGCGGCTTCCCTGAGAAAGAAAGTCCTTCGTTAAACTGTTTGATGAGACGGATCAAATCAAAGGAGGTTAAATCATAAACAGATGTTGCACCTGGGAAGTCACCAATTTTAGACGGGTCGCCTGTAATGGCTAAAATATCGGTTAATCCGAGAGTGTCGAGTCCCATCAAATGGGATTGTAGCCCAATTAAATTACGATCACGACACGTGATATGGACAAGTGAACGCATATCAAGCTGCTGTTTCAATAATGCACCGCAAGCCACATTGCTAATGCGCGGAGTCGCAAGAGAATTATCAGCTAACGTCAGGGCATCAATGCCTGCACTCTTTAATTCATTTGCTGCGACAAGGAATTTTTCAAAGTTCAGCTTCTTTGGCGGGTCCAGCTCTACGATAATCGATCGTTTTTTAACAGCCAGCTCGTCAAGACCAGGTTCAGTGCGCTGGTCTTGGATCGAAATGATTTCTTCTTTTAATACTTTCACTTCTTTTTCAGTGATCGGTGCTAAATCTTTAACTGCTTCAGCCATTGCGTTAATATGCTGAGGCGTCGTTCCGCAGCAGCCTCCGATAATGCGTGCGCCTTGATTTCTAAACTCTAGTGCACTTTTTCGGAAATAATCATTATCTGTATCATAGACGAGTCTGCCTTCTTCAAGAGACGGGAGACTGCTGTTAGGATAGACAGATAAATGAGAATTTTCCAAAATCGGAACGCCTTCGAGTGCCTGAATCATATGATAAGGGCCCAGCCTGCAGTTGATCCCAACGACATCAGCGCCAAGAGAGGATAATTCAGATAAACCGTCCTTCAGCGGTGTACCGTCCTGCAAAACACCTTGCTCGTGCATGGATACGTTCATGACAATCGGGAGAGTCGTTTCTTTGCGCGCAATTTCGAGAACGGCCTTCGCCTCTTCCATATCATAATACGTTTCAAGCAATAATCCGTCAGGCTGTTCATTTAATAGGATGTACAGCTGCTCTCTAAAGCTTCGTTTGATCTCGTCTATCGAGTAGGCATTTTTGTTAAACGTTCGAATGCCGCCAATCGTTCCGAGTACATAAGCTGAGCCAGCGGCAGCTTTTGCAATTTGTACCGCTTTTGTATTGATGCGTTTTGTTTCTTCCTCTAAGCCGTAGCGGGATAGTTTAATATAATTCGCACCGTACGTGTTCGTTTGGATGATGTCAGCTCCAGCCTGCACATACGCCTCATGCACTCTTTTCACTTCATCTTCTTTTGATAAATTTAGTTCTTCAAAGCACCGGTCAATGCCGTAAGAGTATAAAAGTGTTCCCATTGCTCCGTCAGCAATCAATACGCGATTTTGTAAGTCTTGTAATAGGCCCATTGTATTCCTCCTTATTTCTATGTAACAAAAAAAGCCTTCTGATAAGAAGAAGACTTTTTGGCTGTATCGTAATTCTTCTCCTTATCTTCCAAGCAGTTGCTTGCTGGATTTAGCACCTTGGTCATAGAAAATACATTTCTACTACACCGGTTGCTGAGGCTTCACAGGGCCAGTCCCTCTGCCTCTCTTGATAAGAAAGCGATATGAACATGTCAATGAATTGAACTTCCATCAACTGTAACGAAAAAATCGAAAATAATCAATGGAAAATTTAAAATTTATCGAAAATTTATAAATTGGACGTCAATCGGCAAATCTGCTTTGCGCATGAGTGAAATGACCTCTTGTAAATCATCTTTATTTTTCCCTGTTACACGCACTTGGTCATCCTGAAACTGCGACTTCACTTTGATCCCAGATTGCTTAATGAGTGCGTTGATCTTTTTGGCATTGTCTTTATCGATACCGCTAATCAGCTTGGCACGCTGGCGTACTGTTCCGCCTAGGGCATGTTCGGTTTTTCCGTAGTCGATGTTTTTAGTTGGTACATTTCGTTTAATCAGCTTTGTCACAAGCACATCTTTTAGCTGTTCAAGCTTGAAGTCATCATCTGAGATGAGAACGAGCTCTTCTTTTTCAAGTGAAATATCACTTTTACTTCCTTTAAAATCATAACGATTTTTAATTTCTTTTAGCGCTGCTTGAATGGCGTTTTGCACCTCTGGCAGTTCCACCTTCGATACAATATCAAATGAACTTTCTTTTGCCATAACACATGACCTCCAAGTATAGATATTGCGTCTATTTTATCATGCAAACAGGGCAAGAAGAAGCTTTATCATATAGACAAATCAAAGAGTTCAGCCGCTTGCGGTATAAATCAAGGGAAGTTTGTCCACTTTAGCTAACAGAACTAGAGATGTTCATGTTGAAAGAAGTATAGTAGAATAAAGTGAATCAAAAGATGAACGAACGCTCTTTTATGGGCAGATAGGAAGGAAGAGAACATGAGACCAGGTGAGCAATTGACCTTGCAAATAGAGAACGAGATGGAGTACGGCTACTTTTTGACAGATGGTGAAGATTCTGTCCTCTTGCACCGCAGTGAGATGACAGAGGATATTGATGACAGGGATGAAGTAGAGGTCTACTTATATGTAGATCATGAAGAAAGACTAGCAGCTACGATGAAAATACCTACAATTAATGCACATACATATGGCTGGGTAGAAGTCGTAGACGTTGTAGAAGACATGGGCGCATTTGTCGATGTCGGGCTATCAAAGGATGCACTTGTTGCAACAGAACACCTCCCGCCTTTTGAGGAAGCATGGCCGAAAAAAGGAGACAAACTCTACTGTATGCTGAAAGTCACAAGCTACGGTAGAATGTTCGCAAAGACAGCCACTGAGGATGTGATCAGTGAATTGTTCACTGAGGCGCCAGAAACCTTAATGAACAAAGAAATCACTGGGACAATTTATCGCTTAATTGCGACAGGCTCTTTTATGCTGACAGATACAGGGGTGAGGGGATTTATCCACCGCACAGAACGAAAGGAAGAACCAAGATTAGGATCGGAAGTGACAGGCCGCGTCATTGCGGTGAAAGAGGATGGAACCGTGAACGTTTCTTTGCTTCCTAGAAAGCAGGACGCGTTATCTGTTGATGCAGAAGAAATTTTAACCTATATGAGAACGAGAAATGGCGCCATGCCTTACTGGGATAAAAGTGATCCAGAAGATATTCGTGAACGATTTCAAATGAGCAAGGCGGCCTTTAAACGCGCATTAGGTCATCTGATGAAAAATGATCTAGTCTATCAAGAAGAAGGCTGGACCTACGAGAAAAAGTGAGCATTTGCTCACTTTTTTTATTTTTGTCATAAATAATGGTTTTTTTCAGTGAAAAAAGTCATGAAAAAAGCTGAAAAACCTTCCCTTTATCATTGAAACAACGCCACTCAAATCCGATAAGAAAGGAGTAAGGATGATAAAAGGAGTGTGTTTTTGGATGAAAGTGAAGGTGTCAATACTTCTGATGGCAGCCATGCTCATGGTACTCGCCTCATGCAGCAATCAACAGGGAGGACCACCGAAGTCAAATGTGAAGCATATTGGCGTCATGCTGACAGACGATGGTCTTGGTGATCAATCATTTAACGATTCATCATTTAAAGGTTTAGAAAAAGCACGTGACGGGCTTGGCATTGAATTTGATTATAGAGAAATTGCAGAAACGGATACATACGAAAAAGGACTGGCAGAGCTCGTAAAAGATGGCAATGACCTGATCATCGGTGTAGGCTTCAGTATGCAAGAAGACTTAGAAAAAGTCGCAAAAAAATATCCAAAGAAGCAATTCTTGCTGATTGATGCCGTATCTGAGCTGAAAAATGTGACCTCCGTGACGTTTAAAGAAGAGCAAGGCAGCTATTTAGCAGGGGCACTTGCTGCCATGACAACGAAAAGTGATGTCATTGGATTTGTTGGCGGCGTCGATGCGGATGTCATTCATCGTTTTGAAAAAGGATTTCAAAAAGGTGCCAAATCTGTGAATCCGAAAATCAATATCTTATCCACCTATTCAGGTACATTTAGCGACGCAGGCAAAGGTAGTAAAATTGCCAAAGAAATGATCAAAAAGAAAGCAGATGTTTTATATGCCGCAGCCGGCTATACGGGTGTTGGTGTATTAAAAGAAGCACAATCACAAGGCAAATATGCAATTGGCGTAGACAGCGATCAGTACTATACGGCTGAAAAAGCTGTGATTTCATCCATGGTCAAAAAAGTCGATGAAGTGGTCTATCAATTCAGCGAACAGCTCGTAAAGAACAATCAAATCAAAAGTGGGCATATCGTCTATGACTTAAGCAATGACGGAATCGATATGGCCAGAATCCGGGTGCTCAAGGATGCTGAGAAATTGACCAAAAAATTAAATGGACTGAAGCAGACGCTTCTGAAAGAAGAGGGGGCAGCATCATGAGCTTACGTGTCAAAATCTTGCTCAACTCACTCATCTCACTTCTTTTAGCGGTTGGTGTCATCGCCTTTATCATTGTCAGCATGACAAAGATCCAATCATCGAATGAAACAGAAGTTCAAACCTTACTAAACGTACAAAAAACGAAGGCGAGCTTTGAAAGTGTCGAACAAGCCATGACCAATTATTCCATGACACTTTCAGATGAACAGCTAGAGGTCGTTCAAACCGATATCTCTACAGCAAAAAAACAACTCCAAACGTTAAACAAAAACGCAGGGAATATGAACAAAGAAACATTAACGAGGTTAAATTCAAAGTTTGACACGTGGACCAAGGAAGCGAACAATGCCATTGGTGAAAAAAATGCTTCTGATGCAAGACGTGTGGCAGCAAGAATTGATGGTGTCTTAAACGACGTGCATACGATGAATAAAAGAGCACAAGAAGCGTATGAACAAAATCAAGAGAATGCAGCAGAAAATGTGCAGTGGATCATCACAAGTGCGTTAGTCGCAGCCCTCACACTGATTGTCATCGCCGTCTTTTTAAATATTGGTTTAACGAGATCCATCGTGACACCAATCAAATCACTCTCCTACCGGGCAAAACAGATTGCAGCAGGAAACCTTGCTGTGGAGCGGATGGACATCCGGCGTAAGGATGAAATCGGCGGCTTAAATGAATCATTCAATCAAATGACAGATCAGCTGATTAGTCTGATTAAAGAAATCAGCAATGTCTCAAGTCAAGTGGAGACATTCTCGATCCAGTTAGATGATGAAAACAAAAAGCTGATGGAATCTGCAAATCAAGTATCTGTCTCGACAGACGAAATGGCAAATGGGTCACAAGCCATTTCAGAGGATCTCCAGCATGGCGTTAGCTTGATTGAAAAGATGGATCAGCATGGACGTAAAAATTCCGAACGTTCACAAACAGTCATCCAAAGTACAGAGGATGCGATAGAAGCAGTGGAAAGTGGAAAGCACACGTTAACAGAAACAAAAACGGCGATTGAAAAAAATACACATGCCACAAGGCAAATCGAGCAGTCGGCAGGAGAATTCACGCAATATGCTAGCGGGATCTCGGCTATGGCCAAAACAGTTTCTGACATTGCGGATCAGACAAACTTACTTTCGCTAAATGCGGCGATCGAAGCGGCAAGAGCAGGTGAGGCTGGAAAAGGCTTTGCCGTTGTAGCAGATGAAATTCGTAAGCTTGCCGACGAATCATCTAACGCTACAAGACAAATCTTTGATATGGTCAGTCATATTGAAAGAGGCATTCAATCCATTAGTCAAACTGTCAAAGAAGGGGTCAAGCTTTCTCTTCAGCAGCAGGATGCGATGGACAAAACCTCACACTCCTTTGAAGATATAGAAACAAAAGCACAGCATATTAAAGAAGAAATGGCATGTTTAAATGACCAAATTATTCAATCGACAGAGCTTGGCGGACAAGTGCTGCACTCGATTGAAAATATGAGTGCGGTTGTAGAAGAAACAGCAGCAGGCAGTGAAGAAATTTCTGCCTCGGCCAATGAACAGCTGCAATCGTTCCATCAAATGAACAAACAGGTAGAAGAACTGATGAGTATGACGGCTAGGTTAAATGAAACCGTTCATCGATTTAAACTTTCATAAGAAAAGCACCCTTCCCTATATGTTGAGGGAAGGGTGCTTTTTATGATGGTTTGCCTGTAAAGAAGATCGCAAGCGTGCTAGGACCTGAATGGGACCCGACAGCAGCACCGATGATATGAATATCTATTTCTTTTGGGTGGAATTCGGTTTCGATCAATTGTCTCATGTCTTCTGCAAGTGCAGGATCATCTCCATGACTAATGCCAACCGTTTGGTTCGACCAGTCCGTTCCGCGCTCTTTCATCAATTCAATAATGCGTTTCAGCAGTTTTTTACGTCCGCGAATTTTTTCAAGTGGTATCAGTTTTCCATCCTCGACGTGTAAAATGGGTTTAATGCTTAATAAACCGCCAACAAATGCAGAAGCTTTACTGATTCTTCCGCCTCTTGCTAAATACGATAAATCGTCTACAGTAAAAATATGTTGTAAAGATTCACAAAAATGCTTTACAGACGTTTCAATTTCTTGTATTGTATTTCCGTCAATGGCAAGTGATTGTGCGTGTTTAACAGCAAGTCCATAGCCAAGTGAAGCACATTTAGAATCAATGATTCGTAAATCGAAATCAGGGTATTCTTCCTTCACTTCGTTTGCCATCATCACAGCTGTTTGGTATGTACCTGAAAGCTCTGATGAAAAGGCGACATAGATGGCGGACGTATGGGTTTGTGCAACAGAAACAAAGGCTTCCTTGATTCGGTTTGGTGAAGCTTGTGACGTTTTTGGACTTGCGCCTTGTCTCATCGCATCAAATACTTGTTTTGGTTCAATGGTGATCAAATCCTCAAATTCCTGCTCGCCAAGTAACACACGCAGCGGAATGAGTGTCATGTTATGTTCATCATAATATGAAAGAGGCAGATCAGCAGCACTGTCTGCTATGATATGAACAGTCATCAAAATCCCTTCTTTCTAAAAAAAATCAGCCATATTTTACATCTTTTTAGCCTAACTATATCATAGAAATCAACTTTTCGTGTTCAAATTCTAAATTTTAGGGAAAACCATAGAGAGAATGGTAGTGGAGGAATGACAACATGTTCATTGGAGAAGCAAAAAAACTCATTGTCGTCGTCATTGGTGCATTACTCAATGCGATTGGACTGAATTTATTCTTAATCCCAGCTGACGTATATGCGAGCGGTTTTACAGGGGTAGCGCAGCTGTTATCCAGTTTAATCGATCAATATGCGCCATTTTATTTATCAACAGGGATCCTATTATTTATTTTAAACATTCCAGTCGGCATTTTAGGCTGGATGAAGGTTGGCCGTTCCTTTACTTTGTATAGCATTATCAGTGTTGCACTGACGACCATTTTCCTTGGGATTTTACCAGAGACGAGCGTTTCTGAAGATATTTTATTAAATGCTGTGTTTGGCGGTGTGATTTCTGCACTTGGGATTGGAATCACGCTGAAATACGGGGCATCAACCGGCGGTCTCGATATCCTTGCGATGATTTTAGTAAAATGGAAGGATAAACCAGTCGGAACGTATTTCTTCATTTTAAACGGAATCATCATTTTTACAGCAGGATTATTACAAGGTTGGGAGAAAGCATTATATACCCTTGTCACATTATATGTGACCACTAGGGTCATTGATGCCATCCATACAAGACACGAGAAGCTGACGGCGATGATTGTGACGAAGAAAGCAGATGAAATCAAAGAAGCTATTTATGGAAAAATGGTCAGAGGCATTACGACTGTACCAGCGAAAGGCGCGTTTACCAACGAGCAAAAAGAAATGATGGTGGTTGTTATTACAAGGTATGAGCTGTATGAACTTGAACAAATTATTAAAGAAGTCGATCCAAAAGCCTTTACGAATATTGTTCAAACAACCAATATTCTTGGATTTTTCAGACGAGATTAAAAGGTGGGTAGAAGATGAAAAAAGGTGTGGTGCTTCTTCTCGTTCTATTGGTTTTAGCAGCTTGTGGACAACAAAAAAAGGATGAACCAAACAAGGAGGTATCCGGTCAAATGGGAGAGAAAACGGTTGTACTCACAGTAGACCCCGTCCAAAAAGGTTCTTTGGTTCAATTTAACATGTCACTGAAAAATGAATCAGATCGAGATATTGAATTTACATTTAACACAAGCCAGAAATTCGAGCTAAGTGTGTATGACGAAAACGGGAATGAACAATACCGCTATTCGAAAGACCGAATGTTCACACAGGCCATCCAATCCTTTGTGCTGAAGAAAGATGAGGCGTATGATTTTCAAGATACGTGGTCAAACGGTGTGGAGCCGGGAACGTATGAAGCGGTCGTCACATTTAAAGGAAAAGCAGAAGGGCTTAAGCAAATCACGGAAAAGAAAACATTCCATGTGAAATAAGTGCTTCCTGCTTCATGAGAAACAGAAAAAGCTGTCCAGATAGTGGACAGCTCAGCTTGTAGACAAAGTCTACAAGCTTTTTTGTATAATAAGGGTAATAACACGACTCTGTGGGGGATGAACATGT
>NZ_JAWJBV010000008.1:0-163570 GCF_046536015.1 Bacillus sp. SIMBA_154 | reverse complement strand
CAATACATTTCATTCTTCATACATACGTTAAAAATAAAAAAGATTGTAGAAAAACATGAGTTTCTCTACAATCTGAAGCCGGTGAAAAACCGGCTTTATTTTTACTCAGATTGTTCTTGATCTGACTCTATGTTTTCTACATTTTCTTCACTGTTCTCTTCATCGTCTTCTGGTGATTGTTCAACTAATGCCACTGTAGCGACATGTTCATCATCACGTAGACGAATTAGGCGGACACCTTGGGTGACACGACCTGTTGTCGAAATGTCTGAAACGGCCATACGAATGATGACACCGCTCCCTGTAATAATCATCAAGTCTTCTTCAGCTTCAGCATTGGTCGCCTTCACTGTGACAAGCGGACCATTGTTGTCAGTGATCTTGCACGTTTTAAGACCTTTACCGCCTCGAGTTTGAACACGATATTCTTTTTCAGGCGTTAATTTACCATAACCTCTTTCGGTTACGATCAATACGTTTGCATCTGGCTCAAGGATTTCCATTCCAACGACGATGTCATCCTCAGAAAGTGTGATCCCTTTGACCCCAGCTGCCGTACGTCCCATTTCACGAACATCCGTCTCGTCGAAACGAATCAGCATCCCCTTTTTCGTCCCAATGATGATTTGTTTTTCTCCATTGGTTAAACGAACGGCCATCAGTTCATCTTCGTCACGCAGGCTCAGTGCAATAAGACCATTGTTTCGAATGTTTGCAAACTGAGACAATGATGTCCGTTTCGATACACCGTGTCTTGTTGTAAAGAAGAGGTACGAATCTTCATCAAATTCGCTTACTGGGATAATGGCGTTAATCCACTCTCCCTTTTCTACTTCAAGAAGGTTAATAATCGGAATCCCTTTCGCTGTCCGTCCAAATTCAGGAATCTCATACCCCTTGGCACGATAGACCTTCCCTTTATTAGAGAAGAAGAGGATCGTATCGTGGGTCGATGTTGAGATCAGTTGTTCAACGAAATCATCCTCGTTGGTCCCCATTCCTTGGACACCTTTTCCGCCTCTTTTTTGACTGCGGTATGTTGATGCGGGCAGACGCTTAATATAACCATTATGAGTCAGTGTAATCACAATGTTCTCAACAGGAATCAAGTCCTCATCTTCGATTGTTTCAATACCCGCTGTCACAATTTCAGTTCGACGCGTATCATTGAAACGTTCTTTGATTTCTATTAATTCTTCTCTAATGATTTCAAGAACTTTCTCATTGTCTGCTAGGATGGCTTTTAATTCAGCAATCAAATCAACAAGTCCTTTATATTCATCTTCTATCTTTTCTCGTTCTAAACCAGTCAAGCGCTGGAGTCGCATATCAAGAATGGCCTGTGCCTGTTTTTCAGACAAGCTATAGTTTTCCATCAAACCATTTCTAGCAATTTCAGCGGTTTGAGATCCTCTAATTAAGGCAATGACCTCATCTAAGTGATCAAGTGCAATTCTCAAGCCTTCTAAAATATGAGCTCTTGCTTCTGCTTTACGCAGCTCATACGCCGTTCTTCTGCGAATGATCACTTTTTGATGCTCAAGATAATATTCAAGACATTGTTTCAGTGATAAAACCTTTGGCTGTCCATCAACAAGCGCCAGCAAGTTGATACCGAATGAGGTTTGAAGTGTCGTTTGTTTATAAAGATTGTTTAATAGAACATGGACATTCGCATCTCTTCTCAGCTCAATGACAATACGCATACCATTTCGATCTGATTCATCACGCAAATCTGTAATGCCATCAATCTTTTTATCACGGACAAGATCAGCGATTTTTTCAATCAAACGGGCTTTGTTGACCTGGTACGGGATCTCATTGATAACAATGCGCTGTTTACCGCTAGATGTTTCCTCAATATTCGATTTTGCTCTTAATGTAATAGAGCCGCGCCCTGTTTCATACGCCTTTCGAATACCGCTTCGGCCAATGATTTGTCCTGCTGTTGGGAAATCTGGCCCTGGGATGATATCCATAAGCTCCTGTGTTGTCATTTCTGGGTTTTGACTGATGGCCAATACCCCATCAATTACTTCACCTAATTGGTGCGGCGGAATATTGGTCGCCATTCCTACAGCAATTCCTGTCGCTCCGTTGACCAATAAGTTCGGAAATCTTGCAGGCATCACCATTGGCTCTCTTTCACTGCCATCATAGTTATCTTGATAATCAATGGTATCCTTTGTGATATCACGGAGGATTTCCATAGAAATCTTAGATAGACGCGCCTCGGTATAACGCATCGCCGCTGCTCCGTCTCCATCGACCGAACCAAAGTTTCCATGACCATCAACTAACATATAACGATAGTTGAAATCTTGCGCCATCCGAACCATTGCTTCGTATACAGCGCTATCACCGTGAGGGTGGTACTTACCGATAACTTCCCCAACGATACGTGCAGATTTCTTAAATGGTTTATCGCTTGTCATTCCTAGGTCATTCATCGCATACAAAATTCTTCGATGCACAGGCTTCAATCCATCTCGTACATCTGGTAATGCACGCGAAACAATAACACTCATTGCATAATCTAAAAAGGACGTACGCATTTCTTGACTGATATTCACTTCGCGTACATTTGGTGTATGTTGTTCACTCACTATAAGAACCTCCCTTTACGTATCACATGAAATAAATTATGTGGGAGTAAAATATGTATTTATCTTCACAAGACTATTCTTCATTATATCAATAATCTCTGCTTTATACACATTAATTTACTAGAAAATCAACGAAACATAGAAAACCAGGACATTCGTTTCACAGGCCTGAATCTTGAAAAACAACCTTATTCCAAACAAGAAATAAGGTTGTTCTCAAGGGGACCTATCTAAATATCAAGATTTTTCACGTATTGTGCATTTTCTTCGATAAAGTTTCGTCTCGGTTCTACTTTATCTCCCATCAGCATTTCAAATGTCTCATCAGCATCAATCGCATCCTCAAGTGTCACTTGAAGAAGTGTTCTCGCATCAGGATCCATTGTTGTTTCCCAAAGCTGAGTTGCGTTCATCTCTCCAAGACCTTTATAGCGCTGAAGTCCAGGTTTTGGTGTTTGAGGCAATGTCTTTAGCAGCTCATCTAGCTGTTTATCGTTATACACATACTCAACACGTTTACCTTGCTGCACTTTATATAAAGGCGGCTGCGCAATATACACATAACCGTTTTCAATGATTTCACGCATGTAGCGATAGAAGAACGTTAAGAGCAGCGTGCGGATATGGGCACCATCGACATCCGCATCCGTCATGATCACAACTTTGTGATAGCGGGCTTTCTCTAAAGTGAAGTCTTCACCGATTCCAGTTCCTAACGCTGTAATCATAGAACGAACTTCGTTGTTAGATAAAATTTTATCTAGTCGTGCTTTTTCAACGTTTAGGATCTTTCCTCTTAGCGGTAAAATGGCTTGGAAGTGGCGATCACGCCCCTGCTTAGCAGATCCGCCCGCAGAATCTCCCTCTACGATATAGAGCTCAGAGATAGAAGGATCTTTAGAAGAACAGTCTGCCAATTTCCCAGGCAGGCTAGAGACTTCAAGTGCACTTTTACGTCTCGTAAGCTCACGTGCCTTTTTGGCTGCCATTCTTGCACGAGCTGCCATCAGTCCCTTTTCCACGATTTTCTTCGCAGAATCAGGGTTCTCTAGCAAGAATTTCTCCAGTGCTTCAGAGAAAAGAGAATCTGTAATGGTTCTCGCTTCTGAATTCCCAAGCTTCGTCTTCGTTTGACCTTCGAATTGTGGGTTTGGATGTTTAATGGAGATAATCGCCGTTAAGCCTTCGCGCACATCTTCACCACTCAAATTCGAGTCTCCATCTTTGAATACGCCATTTTTACGAGCATAATCATTAATGACGCGCGTCAGACCCGTTTTGAAGCCTGCTTCGTGTGTTCCGCCTTCATACGTATTGATATTGTTGGCGAAAGAATAGATGTTACTTGTATAGGAATCGTTGTATTGTAAAGCAACTTCAACAGTGATTCCGTCTTTTTCACCCTCGATGTAAACTGGTTCTTCATGAACCACTTCTTTTGAGCGATTTAAATGTTCCACATAGCTCTTGATACCGCCTTCGTAGCAGTATTCATTTCTCCGCTCTTTTCCTTCGCGTAAGTCCTCAATGATAATGTTAACACCTTTTGTTAAGAAGGCTAACTCACGTACACGATTGGCAAGTGTGTCGTAATCAAATTCAATGGTTTCAGTGAAAATTTCTGGATCTGGCACAAAATGAGTGGTTGTACCTGTTACGTCTGTTTCACCAATAATTTTTAGATCGCCAACTGGAACTCCGCGTTTGAATTGCTGATGATGAATCTTTCCATCACGGTATACTGTCACGTCTAAGGTTGTAGATAACGCATTTACAACAGAAGCCCCTACACCATGCAGACCGCCAGATACTTTATAACCGCTGCCGTCAAACTTACCGCCAGCGTGAAGAACAGTCATAATGACTTCTACTGCAGGTCGTCCCATCTTTTCATGAATCCCAACAGGAATACCGCGGCCATTATCTTTTACTGTAATGCTATTATCTTTTTCAATTTGCACTGTAATGTCTGTACAATAACCAGCTAATGCCTCATCAATACTGTTGTCGACAATTTCCCATACAAGATGGTGAAGTCCTTTTGCATTGGTTGCCCCAATGTACATTCCTGGACGTTTTCTAACAGCTTCTAGCCCCTCGAGCACCTGTATCTGATTTTCATCATAACTATTATGTTGCTGTTCCATTGCCACGTACATTCACCTACACTTTTCTTAAACGATATATTTATATGAATTGAGCTTTTAGACTTCAATTTCAATCACAAATGAAGCACGTTTTTTGAGCGTGCTTGAGGAAAGAGGAGAGTAATACACAGATTTAGTTGTGACGACGATAGATTTGGGTGTCCCTTGTGACAACGAAATGATTTGTTCCTCTTGTTTTTTAAGAAATTCCTCTACAACAGAAGATGACCTCATTTTGTAATCAACAATTGCGACAATCTCTCGTGTAGAAACAACACAATCATCACCTAAATGAATATACAAGACTCACACCTCATTTATCAGTCAATTACTTTTCCACTGGCTACTCTGAAAATTTCCGCTTCTTTCAGGGTAGCGTGATCGATGCCTTCAACACTTGTTGTCGTGACGAAGGTCTGTACACGTCCCTGAATGGTATGGAGCAAATGAGACTGTCTATAATCATCAAGTTCAGATAAAACATCATCGAGTAGAAGAATTGGGTAGTCACCGATTTCTTCATGGATCAGATCAATTTCTGCAAGTTTTAGTGAAAGAGCTGTTGTTCTTTGCTGCCCTTGAGAGCCATATGTCTGAACATCCCGACCATTCACAAAGAAAAGAAGGTCATCTCTGTGAGGTCCCCACAGTGTCACCCCTCGGTCTATTTCTCTGTCTCTTAGTTTCTGAAACGATTCTTCATAGCTATTCTTTATTTTCGACAAGTCTGACGCTTCTGATACCTCTATCGCTGTCTGGTATTGGAGCGTGAGTGTTTCTAGCTCTCTAGAAATTCCAAAATGCAACGGCTGCGCCCATTTTTCAAGCTGTTTCGTAAAAGTAAGTCGTCTTTTGACAACTTTCGCTGCCGCATCAATCAACTGCTCTGTTAAAACCTCCAGCATCGCTTGATCCGTTTGCTTTCTTGTTTGCAATTGTTTCAAGTAATGATTTCGCTGAGAGAGGATTTTTTGATAGAGCGATAAATCATGCAAATAGACAGCAGAAACTTGTCCAATCTCCATGTCGAGGAATCTTCTGCGAATTTGCGGGCTGCCTTTCACAAGGCTCAGATCCTCTGGTGCAAACATGATGGTGTTTAAAGCACCAACATAATGACTAAGTTTCTGTTGTTCAATGTGATTGACCTTTCCCTTTTTTCCTTTTTTTGAGATCACGAGCTGCATTGGGAGTGGACCGTTTTTTTTGATGACTCTACCTTCTATTTTAGCATAGTCTTCGTCCCATCGGATAAGTTCTTTATCATTTGACGTACGATGAGACTTTGCCATAGACAATACATAGATCGCTTCCATCAAGTTCGTTTTACCTTGGGCGTTCTCACCGATCATGACATTGACCTTATTGTCGAAATGAAGTTCGGTGTGTTCATAGTTTCGGTATGAAGTTAATGCCAGACTTTGAATGTACATGTATTGTCACCCGTTTCTACTTCACAACTTGAAATGTGCCATAACCTTCAATCTCGACAACATCTCCTGGGTATAATTTACGTCCCCGTCTATTATCTGGCTCTTGATTAATGAACACCTCATGTTCACTTAAAAACCATTTCGCCATTCCGCCAGATTGGATGACTTCGGCTAATTTCAAAAACTGCCCTAATGTAATCATTTCTGTTTCAATGGTTATAGGATTAGGCATTGTATCGACCTCTTTCAATATCACTAATATCTAATTGTACTAAAAAACAAGACAAGAAGGAAAGGGGGAAAGCGAACTGGGATGAAAGAAAGCATGGTAAACGAGAAGAAAAGCTGCTGTGCACTCACACAGCAGCCATTTTAGATGAACTTAATACGTTCTTACTGGAAGAATCAATTGCAAGATTGAATCATCATTCGGGGTGCGTAAAAGGAATGGTCTCATCGCACCAGTGAAGCTTACATGAATATCAGTTCCCTCTAATACTTTTAACGCATCCAGCATATATTTCGGACTGAAGGAGATCTTTAGGTCCTCCCCTTTAATGTCCTCCGCTTGAACCGTTTCAACCACTTTACCAATTTCAGGCGAGTTAGAAGAGATTTCAAGACTCTGCGCAGGATCAGCAGACAGTTTCACGACATTATTCCGTCCCTCTCTTGCCAAAAGTGACGCGCGATCAATCGCTTGAAGGAATTCTTTCGTGTTCACCACGACATCCGTTTTACTTTCTTGCGGGATGAGGCGAGCTGTATCTGGATAATTACCGTCCAGCAATCTAGAGAAGAACAGCACGTTTTGTGCTTTAAAGAGAACTTGCGTTTCTGTAATCACGATGCTCACAAGATCTTGTCCATCATCAAGAATTTTGCTTAGCTCTGTTAAACTCTTCCCTGGAATGACCACATTGTACGAGCTTTCCTCGTTAATATCTAACTTCGCTTTTCTTAAAGCAAGACGATGGCTATCCGTTGCCGTGCATATTAATTCACCTTTTTCCACCTTCCAGTTTACACCTGTCAAGATAGGTCGTGTTTCTGAGGTGGACACTGCGAAAACGGTTTGACGAATTAAGTTTTTAAGCAGGTCTGTTGGAATTTGAAAAGCATGGTGCTCTTCAATTTGTGGCAGATGCGGATATTCTTCAGCATCTAAGCCGTTTAGATTAAATTCTGCTGAACCAGAGCGGATGATGGTCAAATGGTTTTGTTCTACTTCTATTTCGACAGTAGACATTGGCAGTTTCTTAACGATTTCGCTAAAAAAGCGGGCCTGCAGCACAATACTTCCCGGACGATCAATTGTAATGACTTCTAAATCCCCATCTCTTTTAGGAATAAAAGATTCAATTGAGATATCAGAGTCGCTTCCTGTTAGGGAAACCCCTTCATCAGATGCAACAATTTTAATCCCTGTCAAAATAGGAATCGTTGTTCTAGAGGATACGGCTTTTAATACATCTTGGACACCTTCAACAAGACGATCTTTTTGAATCGTGAATTTCATAGTGGTCCTCCTAAATTTTCTTAATGACATGTATATATATTTATTTAATAAAAATCGTAGAAGTACTAGTAGGGCTTGTGAATATGTGGATAAGCCGGCAAAAAGAAAGGAAAGACAGCCTATCCACATGTGGACAGACTGTGTATGACCATGCTGAAGTTATTCACATTTTCCCGTACTAATCATATCAGCTTGTTTATTTTAATTGTTCTTTGATCTCTTTGACATGCTGCTGAAGCTGTTCATCTTCAACGATTAATTTCGAGATTTTCTCGTGAGCATGAATGACTGTCGTATGATCACGTCCGCCAAATTCTTCTCCTATTTTAGGCAGAGAGGAATCGGTCATTTCTCTAGAGAGGTACATGGCAATTTGTCTTGGATAAGCAACTGATTTCGTCCGTTTCTTCGCTTTGAAATCTTCTAATCGAATATTAAATTGATGCCCTACAATTCTTTGAATATCTTTAATCGTAATGATCCTTGGCTTCGATGAAGGAATGATGTCCTTTAGGGCCTCAGCTGCTAGATCCGCATTGATGTCTTTATTAATTAGAGAAGAGTAAGCAACGACACGAATCAAAGCACCCTCCAGCTCACGAATGTTACTGTCGATTTGGTTGGCAATATAAAGCATGACTTCATTTGGTATATCTAAGCCTTCTGCCTTTGCTTTTTTTCGCAAGATCGCAATACGCGTTTCTAGATCTGGCGGGGTAATGTCTGTAATTAGACCCCATTCGAATCGGGAGCGTAATCTGTCTTCAAGTGTCGGAATTTCTTTCGGCGGCCGGTCACTAGAAATGACGATTTGCTTACTTTCTTCGTGAAGTGTGTTGAATGTATGGAAAAACTCTTCTTGTGTTTGTTCTTTTCCTGCTAAAAATTGAATATCATCTATCAAAAGCACATCTACATTCCGATAGCGATTACGGAAGTCGACAGCCTTGTTGTCTCGGATTGAGTTGATAAATTCATTTGTAAATTTTTCAGATGATAGATAGACCACTTTGGCTGATGGATTATGGTCTATAACGTAATGACCAATCGCATGCATCAAGTGGGTCTTTCCTAAACCAACGCCTCCATAAATAAAGAGCGGGTTATAAGCTTTTGCTGGTGCTTCTGCGACTGCAAGTGAAGCGGCATGAGCAAAACGGTTGCCTGAACCAATAACAAAAGTATCAAAAGTATATTTTGGATTCAGCATATTTTGTGGAATTTCAACAGGCTCTTCTTTAGACATTTTTTTAATTGGAGACTTTGGCATGGCTTCCACTTCGTCCTGATTTTGAGGAATAATAAATTTGATGCTGAGCTCTTCACCTGTCAGTTCATAGATGGTATCTGCAATTAGGTGGAGATATCTTGACTCCAGCCAGTCTCTAGCAAATTCATTAGGTGCAGTAATTGTGAGTGTATCTCCTTGAAGAGAATGGGCTTTAGTCGACTTCATCCATGTTTCAAAACTGGGTTTACTCAATTTTGTCTCTATTTTTTGAAGTGCTTTATTCCACAGATCCAAAATATTTTCCATAAGGCTTCTCCCCCCTCCTTTTCTTTTTAAAATGACCAGTATCAAACTGTTATAGAACACGAAAAAGAGCAAATGGTCATTACCATTCGTGCACATACTTTGTTGAAAACAATTAATATAGTAGAAAAACGTCTTTTCGACAAATTACACAAGTTGTGGATAAACAATTCAACAAGCTGTGTAATAACTTTCCACAGGTTATCCACAGATTGTGGATAATATAAATAGGTCAGATAAGTAATTAAGAGTTAAAACACAAATATAATATCAAAATAAACGAGATGGTGCAATGGGTGTCACAAACTTATCCACAAACTTTACATCCTGTTGAAAAATAATTATCCACACCGGTTATTTGTGTGAAAAAAATGTCGATAATGGATGTGGATAGTCTAAATATGCTGGAAAAATATCCACAACCTTGTTTTGGAGGTCTTTTAGGAGAAAAAAGAATAAAATGCTGGAAACTGAAAAAGAAGGTTTCTTCACTTGATAACTTGTGTTATGCTTATAAGGTTGATAATAAGAGTTTTATCATTGATATTGACAATCGATGGGTTACACAAATATAATGAGTTAGACTGTCTTAAACAGCTATTCCTCAGGGAGGTGTCATAAATGAAAAGAACGTTTCAACCTAATAACCGTAAGCGTAGTAAAGTTCATGGCTTCCGCAGCCGTATGAGTTCTAAAAACGGACGTCTAGTTTTAAAGCGACGCCGCAGCAAAGGTAGAAAAAAATTATCAGCTTAGGCCACTGAATAATGTCAGTGGTCTTTTTTACATAAAATCGTAAATGAATTGTCAGTTTTTATCGGAGTGGAAGAAAACATGAAGAAGCGAAACAGGCTAAAAAAAAATGAAGAGTTTCAAAAAGTGTTCAAAAAAGGTCAATCAATGGCTAATCGCCAATTCGTTATTTACCAGCTGGATCAACCGAATCAAGATGAACTGCGTTTAGGATTGTCTGTCAGTAAGAAGATTGGTAATGCAGTGATAAGAAATCGAATTAAACGACTGATCCGCCAGGTGTTTTTAGAGGAAGGTCATAAGTTAAAGCAAGAAAAAGATTATATTGTCATTGCACGAAAACCAGCGAGTGAATTAACCTTTGAGGAAACAAAGAAATCTCTCCAACATTTATTTAGAAAATCCGCTGTTTATCAACAACAACCGAAAAAGTCTTCGTAATAGAAACTTTCGTTGAATCAATTTTTAAAAGCGCTTCCTTCATCTAGTGAATTAAAATGAAACCACCACTTTGTAATGAAAAAATGTTACCATACTGATTAGGTGAGTCACTTTCGTAATCAATTCCAACTTAAATAAAGTTTGAAGTAATGGGAGGAATCTTGTTGAAAAGGCGATTATTACTAATATTTAGCTTGATTGGCGTGTTGGTTCTATTGGCAGGATGTACACAAATCAATGAACCAATTACATCAGATAGTGAGGGATTCTGGAATTCTTATATTGTTTACCCGCTATCTCAATTAATCACGTACATGGCAAATTTGACTGGTGAAAACTATGGTGTTGCAATCATTATTGTTACACTGTTAATTCGTTTGCTTATTTTACCATTAATGATTAAACAGTTAAGAAGTACAAAAGCAATGCAAGCTTTGCAGCCTGAATTGAAGAAGCTTCGTGAAAAATACAGCTCTAAAGATCAAAAAACACAGCAGCAGCTTCAGCAGGAAACAATGGCTCTTTTCCAAAAAAATGGTGTAAATCCATTAGCAGGGTGTTTCCCGATTTTAATTCAGATGCCAATCTTAATTGGTTTTTATCATGCGATTATGAGAACAGCTGAAATTAAAAAACATACATTCTTATGGTTTGACTTAGGCAGTCCAGATCCATTGTTTTTATTACCGATTATTGCGGGTGTAGCTACTTTCATTCAGCAGAAGCTGATGATGGCTGGAAATCCTTCGGACAACCCTCAAATGGCAATTATGCTTTGGGTCATGCCGATTATGATCGTTGTGTTTGCAATCAGTTTCCCAGCGGCACTTTCACTTTACTGGGTTGTAGGTAACCTTTTCATGATCATTCAAACATTGGTGATTAGAACACCTCAAGTACAAGTTGATACAAAAGAAAAAGCTGGCGGGAATAAAAAATGAAGGAAATAACTGCTGTCGGTCGTACAATCGAAGAAGCAGTAGATTCCGGACTTAAACAAATTCAGCTACTACAAGAAGAAGTTGATATCACAATAGTAGATGAAGGAAATAAAGGGTTTTTGGGATTATTTGGTAAAAGGCAAGCTGTTGTTAAGTTAATAGAAAAGAGAAATGCTTTCAAATTAGCTACACAGTATTTAGATAAAATTGTTAAATCAATTGATCCTAAAGCAAAAATTGTTTCCAAGAAGGAACCGAAAAAGATTTCTTTCCACATTGATGGAGATAAAACGGCATTAATGATTGGAAAAAGAGGACAAACTTTGTACTCATTAGAAACATTGGTGCAGTTAGTGTTTAATCGTTATTCCGATCAGTATCACCATATTACAATTGATATTGGAGATTATAGGAAGAAACGTCAAGAAGCACTTGAACAATACGCCATCAGGACGGCCAACCGTGTTTTAAAAACGAAGAGAAAGGTTCATTTAGAACCTATGCCTTCGAATGAACGAAAAGTCGTTCATGATACGATCGCCGCATTTTCTAAAGAACTTGCTACGGCTTCGGAAGATACAGGTAGCAAACGTCATGTTGTGGTGTTGTATAAAAAATAGCAGAAAGACTAAGATTCAGCAAAGCTGGATTTTAGTCTTTTTTTATTGAAAAATCCCCTTTTTATAGAAGATTCATCCTTTATTTCTAAAAAGTTAGCATGTTATTTGGATGAAAAACGCCATTTTTACAATGAAGTAAAGGGATCGGGGCGTTTAAATTTATTGGATTTAGGTGTAAGATGTGAAGATAAGCTGAGAACGTCGTTATTCACATGTGGATAAGTTAAGTGTTAAAATAGACAAGATGCAAAGTTGTGGATAATTAGATATGGGATACTTTCGCTTCGCTTTCATTTGTGGTATCTTTAAATTTTGGATTAAGCGTTTTTGATATAGAGATGGACAACGTCCATTTAATAGATAAAAGACTGTCTATTAAGTAGAGAAAGAGGTGAATGAGCGGTGGATACAATTGCAGCAATTTCTACACCAATGGGTGAAGGGGCAATTGCGATTATTCGTTTAAGTGGGCCTGATGCGGTACAGATTGCTGATCGTATGTATAAGGGGCCTAAGGAGAAAAAGCTTGTATCGGTGGATTCACATACCATTCATTATGGCCATATCGTGGATTCTAGTACTGAGCAAGTAATAGAAGAGGTCATGGTGTCGGTATTAAGAGCGCCAAAAACATTTACGAGAGAAGACGTTATTGAGATCAACTGCCATGGCGGAATTGTGACGGTAAATAAAGTATTGCAGCTTGCTTTAAGAGAAGGAGCAAGATTAGCGGAGCCAGGTGAGTTTACAAAACGTGCTTTCTTAAATGGAAGAATCGATCTGTCTCAAGCAGAAGCTGTAATGGACTTGATTCGTGCAAAGACAGACCGTGCGATGAATGTAGCGATCACTCAAATGGAGGGACGTCTCTCCGGTTTGATTAAACGACTTCGCGGTGAGATATTGGAGACACTCGCCCATGTTGAAGTAAATATAGACTATCCAGAGTATGACGATGTCGAAGAAATGACACATCGAGTCTTAGTTGAAAAAGCGACATCTGTGAAAAAGGAAATTGAATCGCTGCTGACGACTTCGCAGCAGGGGAAAATTCTTCGTGAGGGCTTATCCACTGTGATTATCGGAAGGCCGAATGTTGGGAAGTCTTCCTTGCTGAATAGTCTTGTACAGGAAACAAAGGCGATTGTGACGGATATTCCTGGAACAACGAGAGATGTCATTGAGGAGTATGTGAATGTAAGAGGGGTACCTCTTCGTCTAGTAGATACTGCGGGTATACGTGAGACTGAGGACATTGTTGAGCGTATAGGGGTTGAGCGATCTAGACAGGTCTTAAAAGAAGCCGACCTGATTTTACTTGTGCTCAATTATAGTGAGGAATTATCAGAAGAGGATATTAAGCTTTTTGAGGCTGTCTCAGGTATGGATATCATCGTGATTGTGAATAAGACAGATCTTGAGCCTAAGCTTGATGTAGAAAAGGTCAAGCAGCTAGCGAAAGATCGTCCGGTGGTCACAACATCATTATTACAAGAAAAGGGGATTGATGAGCTTGAAATGGCGATTCAATCACTGTTCTTCACAGGTTCAATTGAAAGTGGAGATTTAACGTATGTAAGTAACACAAGGCATATTGCGCTCCTTCAGGCAGCCAAACAATCAATTGAAGATGCTCTTGAAGGAATTGAAATGGACGTACCGATTGATATTATTCAAATAGATTTAACACGCTGCTGGGAGCAGTTAGGTGAAATTATTGGGGATGCTGTTCATGAAAGCTTAATTGATCAGTTGTTCTCTCAATTTTGTTTAGGAAAGTAAAAGGAGGAACATAAGAAATGGGTTATGAAGCTGGTCAATATGACGTCATCGTCGTCGGTGCCGGTCATGCTGGTGTTGAGGCTGCTCTTGCTTCTGCAAGACAGGGCGCCAAAACACTTGTATTGACCATCAACCTCGATATGGTTGCTTTTATGCCATGTAATCCGTCCGTAGGTGGTCCCGCAAAAGGGATTGTCGTCAGAGAAATTGATGCACTAGGCGGAGAAATGGCACGAAATATAGATAAGACGCATATTCAAATGCGTATGCTGAATACTGGGAAAGGACCTGCTGTCCGTGCGTTAAGAGCGCAAGCAGATAAGTTCCAATATCAGCACGAAATGAAAAAAACAATGGAAAATGAACCAAACCTGACAATGCTCCAAGGTATGGTGGATCATTTAATTGTAGAAGATGATGAATGTAAAGGTGTCGTTACACAAACAGGGGCGAATTATCGTGCGAAATCTGTTGTCTTAACGACCGGTACTTTCTTAAAAGGCCGCATTATTTTAGGGGATCTTTCCTATTCAAGCGGCCCTAATAACCAGCAGCCTTCAATTAAATTATCAGATCATCTAGCAGAATTAGGATTCGATTTGGTTCGTTTTAAAACAGGAACACCCCCTCGAGTGAACAGCCACTCGATCGATTATAGTAAGACAGAAATTCAACCAGGTGACGATGTACCACGGGCATTCTCCTATGAAACGGTTGAATATATTACAGACCAATTACCATGCTGGTTAACATACACGAGTTTAGAGACACATCAAATTATTGACGAGAATCTTCACCGTTCTCCAATGTATTCAGGTATGATTAAAGGAACTGGTCCTAGATACTGCCCTTCCATTGAAGATAAGGTGGTTCGTTTTAATGACAAACCGAGACATCAAATTTTCTTAGAGCCAGAAGGTCGTAATACGCAGGAAGTTTATGTGCAAGGTTTGTCTACAAGTCTTCCTGAAGATGTACAGCAGCGTATGCTTTCAACCATCCCAGGACTTGAAAATGTACAAATGATGCGAGCGGGTTATGCCATTGAGTATGATGCAATTGTGCCTACACAGCTGTGGCCGACACTTGAGACGAAGAAAATTTCCGGATTGTATACAGCCGGCCAAATTAATGGAACGTCGGGTTATGAGGAAGCAGCAGGTCAAGGAATTATGGCAGGTATTAATGCAGGAAGAAAAGCATTAGGTAAAGAAGAAGTCATTTTAAGCCGATCTGATGCATATATCGGTGTTCTCATCGATGACCTTGTCACAAAGGGGACAAATGAACCTTATCGTCTCTTGACATCCCGTGCAGAGTATCGTCTACTTTTACGTCATGACAATGCTGATTTAAGATTAACTGAACTGGGATATAACCTGGGATTAATTTCTGAAGAGAGATTCCAAGCGTTCCAGCTGAAAAAAGAAGCCATTGAAGCGGAGAAAAAACGATTATACTCTGTCATCATTAAACCTACAGCAGAGACACAAGAATTTATTCGTTCACTTGGTGGAAGTGAACTGAAGGACGGCATTCGTGCAAGTGATTTGATGAAGCGTCCAGAAATGAACTATGAATCTGTTGTGCAATTAGCTCCTGCTAAAACACCGCTTCCTTCTGATGTGTGTGAGCAGGTAGAGATTCAAATTAAATACGAAGGTTATATTGAAAAGTCGCTCCAACAAGTTGAAAAGCTGAAAAAGATGGAGAACAAAAAGATTCCGGATCGAATCGATTATGATGCCATCAAAGGGATTGCAACTGAAGCGAAGCAAAAGCTGAAAGAAGTCCGACCGCTTTCTGTTGCACAGGCTTCTCGTATTTCTGGCGTTAACCCTGCTGATATTTCTATCCTTTTAGTGTATTTGGAGCAGGGACGTATTGCGAAGATAGCAGAGTAGAAAGGATGTCGGCATGAACATTGATCAATTTAAAGCAGCACTAGAGGAGAAAGGGATCACTCTTTCTCCTGTGCAGCTTGAACAATTTGAAACTTACTTCCGCATGCTTGTAGAATGGAACGAGAAGATGAATTTAACGTCCATTACAGAAAAGGAAGAAGTCTATTTAAAGCATTTTTATGATTCGATATCAGCAGCATTTTTTATTGATTTTCACAATGTGACAACGATTTGTGATATTGGAGCTGGTGCTGGTTTTCCAAGCATTCCTCTTAAAATTTGTTTCCCTCATCTACATGTGACCATTGTTGATTCTCTCCAGAAACGAATTACGTTTCTCAATGAGTTAGCAAAAGGGTTAAATTTACAAGAAACTACTTTTTATCATGATCGTGCGGAGACGTTTGGCCAACGTAAGGAAAAGCGTGAAAGCTATGATCTTGTCACTGCTAGAGCAGTTGCGCGTCTATCTGTTTTGAGCGAATTATGCCTGCCTCTTGTGAAAAAAGAAGGATTGTTTGTTGCATTAAAAGCATCTGCCGCTGATGAAGAGATGCAAGCAGGGAAAAAAGCCGTCACAGTCCTCGGAGGAGAGGTTGTTGAAAAGCATTCCTTTGTTCTTCCTTTAGAAGAAAGCGAACGGAACATCATTGTCATTGAAAAGAAAAAACAAACACCAAAAAAATATCCTAGAAAACCAGGAACACCTAATAAATCACCAATAGAAGGTTGATCATGTAAAAGGTCGGTTTTTCTTCAATATTTATGATTTTACAGAAGGAAAAAACATGAGAAAATAGAATTATAAAAAGGTAGTTTTTAAAGGTGGTGTAGGTTCATGAAGCATTCACTCTCACGCTTCTTCGGGCTTGGTGACAAAGAACATCCTGAGCGTGAAACCGAAATAGAGGTAGAGATTGCTGAGCATGATACATTAAAGGAAGAGATACAGGAGCTCCCGGTCGACACAATTATGCCTAACCGTTTTCAGCCACGCACCATTTTTTCAGAAGAAAAGATACAAGAGCTGGCCACGACTATTCATACCCATGGCATTATCCAACCTATTGTTGTCAGACCAACAGAAGAAGAAGGAAAATATGAACTGATCGCCGGCGAAAGACGTTGGAGAGCGGTACAAACTCTTCAATGGGAGAAGATCCCCGCTATTATAAAAGATTTTACTGATACGGAAACGGCATCTGTGGCATTGATTGAAAATTTGCAAAGGGAAGAGCTGTCTGCTATTGAAGAGGCTCATGCTTATGCACGCCTTTTAGAGCTCCATGATTTAACGCAAGAGGCGCTTGCTCAGCGTTTAGGCAAGGGACAATCAACTGTTGCCAACAAATTAAGACTTTTAAAGTTGCCTGAAGAGGTACAACAGGCCATTTTGGAGAAAAAAATCTCTGAGAGGCATGCACGTTCACTTGTACCCCTAAAGCTTCCAGAATTACAAATCGCGCTATTGCAGGAAATTATCGAAAAGCAGCTGAATGTGAAACAGACTGAAGAGCGTGTAGTGAAGATGCTTGAACAAAAAACAGATCGCAAACCGAAGCCAAAACGTAAGGCATTTAGTCGAGATACACGAATTGCGATGAATACCATTCGCCAGTCTCTCCACATGGTAGAAGACAGCGGACTTAAAATAAATACCGAGGAAGAAGAATTTGAGGAATACATCCAATTAACGATTCGAATTCCTAAATAGAAAAAAGCTGATGAGATCGGGACTGACCCCCGTTTTTGAGACAGGGATCAAAACACCTTTATACAGCCAATTGCCGATAGTTTATCAGTGATTGGTTGTTTTTTAGTTTCGTTTCGTTTGAATACGAATGTTGTTATAATAATGAATGTATTCTTTGACAGTGCGTTCTACGATGGTTGTCGTCGTTCGATCAATACTGTTAAGATAGAACGTTTCAGACTTTAGTGAGGAATGAAACGATTCGATGGAGGCATTATCAGCGGGCGTCCCTTTGCGGGACATGCTCATGGCCTTTTCCTTTAATCTCCTTTTGATAGGCATATGAAGTGTAGACCGATCCTTGATCACTATGAAGGATGCAGCCTTCAGGCAGTGCCTGTAGCTGATTCAACGTATCTAGAACAAGCGAAACACAATCGTATAAGCCACAACCTCACTTGTATATAAATCTTTTATGCTAGATAGATAAAGTGTTTTTTGGCTAAAGGGCAGATATGTTAGATCAGTCACCAATTTTTCAAGTGGCTTTGTCGCAGAAAAATCTCGTTTTAAGTATTTTCTGCAATATAATAGGGTTGACCGGTTTGCTTACGCTTTTTCACTTTCACACGACACTGCAAACCGTGGTTTGCATAATACGTTGTACCGTCTTATAGTTCATTTTCATTTCTTTTCGCAGTAGAGCCGTAATTTTACGATAACCATACGTATATTGGTGTGCCTCACAAAGCGATGAATGAGGTCGATTAACCCCTGCCGCTTCGGCTGATGACCTTGTTTTTTCCAACGATAAAATGTTGATCTTGCGAGCTTAAACATCTGACAGAATGCACTCACTTTGTCTTTTACCGTATCATAAATCGACAAGAACGCTTCTTTTTTCACTTCCTTTCCCATTCTGTGTGCTTTTTTAATATGTCAATTTGTTGTTTTAAGTAGCGAATTTCCGTTTTCAATTTCTCATTCTCATCTTGATATTCAGGCCCTTTCCCGTACGAATACTGTTTGCCTACTGGCTGTCTTAAACGATGAATGTCTCCGGATTTATACCGTTGCATCCATGTTTTAGGTTGAGTCACATTCTGAATATTTAATTCTTCCAACACTTTTTAAACTGGTACTCCCGCCAATCGCATTTCAATTGCTTTCACCTTCACTTCAATTGGATAACTAACTCTTGATCCCATAGAAAAACACCTCCAAATTGTTTTCAGGTATTCTATACCTGATTTTCAACTTAAAGGTGTTTTTTATTTGTCTCACTTTATGGGGACAGTCCTATCCACTCGTCAGCTTTATTTGTATACCTTTCATGAAAGTACATAATATTTACTTATTATTGATTAATTGGTAAAATATGATTTTCATAGTAGAAAGGAGGTGACATCTATTCAATGAATATGAAAAAAACTACTTTTGCTATTATCTGTTATTTACTATTTTCTATTTCTCTTTTTTCAAATGAAACGACTATATTTGCTGTAAATACGCCACCGAGTCAAGAGGTTCATGCTGGAGAAGAAACGGTTACGAAGAAAGAACTGAACGTCCTGAAGAAACAAGGCGTGGTTTCTAGAGAGGTAACTGTTCAACAATTAAATCAAGAGCATGAGTCTCAGGACGAGACGATCGACTTGATCACAGCAAATGATGATTTGAAGAACTATGACTTACGGCAAAACAAGCAGGATGAGATGGTGACTGATGAAAAGCCGCATACCATTCGCCACCTTTTAGGAAAGCCGTATCCTGGAACCGATATTATGCCTAAAAAAGGGGATATATTGGTGACAAGCACTGGTGCTTTGAATGGCTTAATTGGTCATGCAGGTATCGTCATTAACGAGAAAAGCTATGCCTCCATTCCAGGGTTTCGACAGCACCCTCATATTGATTCCATTCATAGCTGGTTTCGCTATAGTGCCAACACAAAGGTGATTCGGATCAATCACGAAGAAAAGGCGGATCTCGCAGGGGAATGGGCACACGATTACGTGAAAGACCATCCGAAGGCTCGATACTCCATCACAATGTCGATTCAATCATTGGACCCCACATACTGTTCAAAGATTGTGTGGCAGGCCTACGCCAAAACGGGTGACGCTGTCGGACATGCGACATTTACCATTAAGGCACCCTATGGATTTTTGAAAAAGAAAAGCTATAAAACAGTGACCCCTAAGGTCATTGTGAGCGAAGGCCGTAAAATTGGTGGATTAAACTTTTGATATGTGCCCTCACTTTTGATTAAAGTGAGGGTTTTTTATTTCTAAGTATATCGATTTTTCATCAAAAAGATATATTAATATAATTTTTGTGTGTGTTTTCATTCATCTAATCATGTACGAAAATAGACATTCGTCAACGAATTTATAATGGAGAAACAAAAAAAGCAAACGTTTCATACTTTTTTTGATAGAATAGAAAGTATGAATGAATGAGAAACTTGTTAAGTTGAAAGTGGGTGACATCGTGGGAAAAATCATAGCGATTACCAACCAGAAGGGCGGCGTCGGGAAGACGACAACTTCTGTGAATTTGGGTGCGTGTTTAGCATACATAGGAAAAAGAGTGTTGTTAGTTGATATTGATCCGCAGGGCAATGCCACGAGTGGTATTGGGATTGAGAAGGCCGACGTAGAGAAGTGTGTGTACGATATTTTAGTTGACGATGCAGATGTACTTGATGTGATTAAGACGACAGAGGTCGAAAATCTTGATGTCATTCCTGCGACGATACAGCTTGCAGGGGCGGAAATTGAGCTTGTGCCTACGATCTCACGTGAAGTGAGGCTGAAGAGAGCACTTGAATCTGTGAAGCAAAATTACGATTACATGATTATTGACTGTCCGCCATCACTTGGATTATTGACGATTAATGCGTTAACTGCATCCGATTCCGTTTTAATACCGGTTCAGTGCGAATATTATGCGCTTGAAGGATTGAGTCAATTGTTAAACACAGTTCGTCTCGTGCAGAAACATTTAAATACCGATCTTGCCATTGAAGGTGTCTTACTGACAATGCTTGATGCGCGAACAAATCTTGGAATTCAGGTCATCGAAGAAGTGAAGAAATACTTTAGAGATAAAGTCTATCAGACCGTGATTCCGAGAAATGTGAGACTCAGCGAAGCGCCTAGTCATGGAAAGCCTATTATCTTGTATGATCCACGTTCAAGAGGTGCAGATGTCTATTTAGACTTAGCAAAGGAAGTGGATGCGAATGGCTAAAGGTCTTGGAAAGGGTATTAATGCACTATTTAACAACGTAGATTCAAATGAAGAAACTGTCGAAGAGATCAAAATGAAGGATCTGCGTCCGAACCCGTATCAGCCAAGAAAAACGTTCGACGAGGATGCATTATCCGATCTCAAAGAGTCGATTCAGCAGCACGGTGTTTTACAGCCGATCATTGTCCGAAAATCAATTAAAGGATATGACATTGTAGCAGGTGAGCGCCGATTCCGAGCAGCACAACAAGCTGGTCTGACAACGATTCCTGCGATCGTCAGAGAATTTTCAGAAACGCTGATGAGAGAGATTGCCCTTTTAGAAAACTTACAGCGCGAGGATTTATCTCCATTAGAGGAAGCGGAAGCCTATGCTTCCTTGCTAGATCACTTAAGTGTGACTCAAGAGGAATTAGCGAAGCGATTAGGTAAGAGCAGACCACATATTGCGAACCACCTTCGTCTATTGACATTACCAGATGAAGTACAAGAGTTAATTGCCGATGGAACGTTATCAATGGGACATGGACGCACGCTGCTTAGTTTGAAAAACAAAAAGAAGCTGGCGCCATTGGTAAAGAAAATCGTGGATGAAGGGTTAAATGTACGTCAGGTTGAGAAACTTGTTCAGCAATTAAACGAAAATGTTCCACGTGAAACAAAGAAAAAAGAAGCACCAAAAGATCGAGTGTTGAAAGAAAGAGAGTCTTTCTTACAACATTACTTTGGTACTCCAGTTACGATCAAGAAACAGAAGAAAAAAGGGAAAATTGAGATTGAATTTCTCTCAAACGAAGATTTAGACAGAATTCTTGAATTGCTTTCTGCGAGAGAATCCTCAGAGTGACCATCTTGATACGAGAGATGGTCTTTTTTATATTCTCCCAGTGATATTTTGAATAGGGGTGAAGAGAGATCGGCTTTTTTCTCTCGTCCAATCCATTTGATCAATGTGAGATAGACTTTCAGAAAGTGTATTGGCCATAGACATGACAAGGTGAAGACGTGTATTTTGGAGAACGAAGTATTCCATAAAACCGCTCACGTTGACAATCCCATTGATATGAATATCTCCTACCTCTGGCAGCTCCTTTTGCACACCCGCCCCAGGCTTTAACGGCCCATCTCCAATCTGAAAGGAACCTACACTTTTCACTCTTCCTAAACAGGCATCAACAGCTACAATAAACGGATGTTTATGAGCTTGTTCAATTTCAGCGAGCTTTTCTTTTAAATTGACCGCATGCACTGGGTCAGAGAGCGTTCCGTATACATGAAGCTTTTTCAATTCCAGACCTGAAAGCTTTGTGCCAACAAGTGGACCTAGAGAGTCGCCAGTTGAGCGGTCTGTTCCAATACAAACGATGGCAACGGGTCTTTTTCCTGCTTTCTGAAGATGCGAGAATAAAATACTTTTAAGCTGTTGAATGGCATTTGTATCCGTATGGGACACGTATTCTTTCACCCTATTTCTTAAAAAAAGACCGTTCTTGCTATTCATAGGTCTCACTTCCTTGTCATAGTAGTTAGTAACAGTATACGGAAACAAGCTTAATTCTATACCTATGAGGTGATGATTGTGTGGAAGGCTGGTTCAAGGTGGACGCTTTTAATTTTAGGAAGCTTAATAGGAGCGGGATATGCTTCCGGCCAAGAAATTTGGCAGTTTTTTGGCATTGATAGTGGACTAGCCATTCTCCTGTTTACATTGATGTTTATGCTGTCTACCTATGTGGTGTTAAAAATCAGTTATGAGGTGCGTGCCGATCACTTTGTGCCAGTGTTAGAGCGACTGGTAGGACCATGGCTGGCTAAGGTGTATGACATTTTAATCGTTCTTTATTTATTCACGACAACTACGGTCATGATTGCCGGTGGCGGGGTTACACTTGAGATGTATCATGTACCATTTTGGGTTGGCATCGGTGCGTTTTGTTTTTTTTCATTTATGATTTTTTTCTGGGATGTGAAAGGGCTCTTATCAGTGAATGCTTTCATTATACCAATTTTGGTGGCGGGGCTCATCTATGCGTTTGTTTTTTATTATATGAATCATGATCATATGTGGAGGATTGATTTTGGGCAGCAGTACAATTGGCCAGCCAGTATTGTCTTTGCCTCTTTGAATATATTATCTGTTGTTGCAGTGCTGTCTTCTGTTGGGAAAGAAATGAAGGGGCTCGGAGAAGCCAAGGTGGCGAGCATATTAAGTGGTCTGATTTTTGGTGTGATCTCTTATGTGTATAACGAAATACTGGTTGATATTTCTGGAAGTCTTTCAGCAGAGGGAATTCCTTTGTTTACAGTATTAGAGGGGGCGCCGACGTCATTGTTTGTGTTTATGACAGTCGTCCTTTGTCTAGCGATTTATACGACGACAGCCGCTGGTTTATTTGGTTTATCCAGCCGGATGCTCTCTGTTGTAAGAATGCCTCGCTGGTTGATTGTGTTTGTCATGCTTCTTTTGATGGCGCCTTTAACATCTCTTGGATTTGCCGATTTGATTGCTTTCTTGTATCCGATCTATAGTTTGTTAAATCTTTATTTACTCGTCTGTTTAATGCTATATCCGATTTTAAGTAAAAAGATATTTTTCCGGGCTGAAAATTATATTGATAAAACAAAATAAGCACCTCTCTTCGTAAGAAAAGTGCTTATTTTATCCGAATTGAATCGATAGCGTCTTTGATATCATCATATACAGGCATTTGCTGAAGACGCTGAATGCGCTCCTCTAATTCTGAGATGGCTTGTCCTTTTAAATGCTGGGATAAATGCTGTTTGACAATGGTTGTTTGGTTCAACATGTCTTCTGTTTTGGACAGCTGATACTCCAAGTGCACGCGAGTGTTTGCTAATTCGTCATGAAGCCGCATTTTCAGCAGTCGCTTTAGATCCTTTCGCTGTCCTTCTCTGCGTATAGCCTGAATGGCGGCGATTTCTTCAGGAGATTGCGATTGTGTTTGGGGTGCAGATTGATTTTCGAATACAGACATGGAGCGGCGAGCGCTCACATTTTGCAAGAAACGCTGGGCGTCACTAGGAGGTTTATTTTGATTGACCATTTGGCGACTCCTTTCTTAATGAATACCCATTTGCAACGCAAGGCGTCTATCTGCCTTGGCATAGTCATCACCCATTGTGTAGAGATGTCTTGAAAGGGTGGAAAGTTCTTGTTCATAATCTCTAAGGGTGTACAAGGCATTCAATTGTTTTTCATGTGAATAAAAGGATGAATGATGCTGCTCCATCTGTACTTCCTCTAACAGTGCTTCTACATCTGTATGACTTAATAAATCATAGTGGCCAAAACCGACAAGTCCTTTGAGCTTTTGTTTTACATGGTGGACGGCTTCTTTTACACTTTCATCGATTCCATCGATTTTCTCAAATACAGTTTGTACCTCATGCTCAATAATGCTTTGTAGATCATAAGATGAATTTTTTAGTAAATGGGATTTTATGATAATTTCAAGACCGCTTTGTGCATATGCACGGCCTGAATGAATTTCTTGCAAAAGCATCGCTGTAAAACTCGTATTGTGATCAAGCTGTTCATCTAAAATACGAGCGGTTCCATTCGGATGGAATAAATAACCATTCGGCTTTGTGTCTCCTGAAACGAGAGCTAAAAATGCATTTGTATCAAATGATTCGTTCCATTCTATATTCATAGAAGCAAAGGCTGATTTTAAAAAGGTGTCAATTTCCCTTTGTTTATATTGAATGGATTCTTGGACCGAGCCTTGCTCCCGAGGCGGTACGGTGTATTTGACTTGTCCAATCCCATGATCGTGACGATTGAGTAAACCTACGTAATGAGTAGGCTGAATATATTCAGTGAGAACATGAGTATATTTACCTTGCAGCGCCTTTTGCTGAATCGAAGGCGGCAGGCTGCTCCATATATTTGGACTATCAAAGGTGACGGATTTTTTGACAGCTGGCTGTTCTGTTGCAATATAAGCACAAACAGCACCGGCAAGGGCTTGTCCAGTGAGATGAATGGCTACATTAGGGTGCTTCTGACAGATTTGTTCTATGTATTCCTTCCCTTTAAAAAAGACATGTTCTTGATTCCCAGCTAGGGACTTTCTTTCAATAGGGTAGGCATAATCCGTTTTGAGCAATGATTGTGCCGCTGTTTGCACATCTTGTGATGATGTGACTGTCATTTGATTTGGCAGCGGACAGTGAAAAGCAACGATGAATTCGTCTGAATGTTCCTGCTGCATCATTAAACCATATAATTTATGATCGATCTTTAGAAAATCGTGGACAGTGAGCGTTTGCTGACCTATTTCTATCGTATGGTGCTGCTGGTAATTGTCTATGTCTCCAGCATGATCGGATATGATTTTATATTCTTTATCAGTTAATCTATCCTTTCGATTGACCATCGTACCTGCTCCCTCACATAACATTTATGCAGATATCATAAATCAAAAAATATGGAAAAACCACAGCGTTCTACCAATAAAAACCTTTTGACCTACAGTGTTTGTGACAATATTGAAAAAAAGCGGAGTTTAAGTAACTATTGGTCACAAATAAAATGATCTAAAAGAAGGGTTTTTTCTATAAGTAAAGAACTGGATTGACGAATGAAGAGGCTCTTTATTTTATGCATTGCCCTTCATCGTCGTTTTTTTGTACAATAGATTCAATGAAGTGAGCAAGAGAGGTGAAGGCTGATGGCAGACAAAGCGTTTGGGTTACATGACGTAGTTGAAATGAAAAAACCCCATCCATGTGGTGCCAATCGGTGGAAGGTGATTCGTTTGGGCATGGATATTCGCATTAAATGCGAAGGCTGCGGGCACAGCGTGATGATTCCAAGAAGAGATTTTGAACGAAAAATGAAGAAAATTCTTGTCAAGCATGAGGAGCCAACTGCTTAGTAGGCCTCATGCTTTTTTGATTAAATTTGTATATTGTACAGGAGAAACAGGTGCAATTACTCCTTTTGGAGCTCTGATTTACTCTTTTTGTTGCTGTTTCTTCTATTGAAAATGCATGATGGTTAGCTTGTCTTTTCATGTAAACCTACTTATAATTGCTCTAGGTTCATATTACGCAGTATAACGAGCACGTTTGATATAGAGGAGATGAAAGAATGGCTTTAACAGCTGGTATTGTTGGCTTACCTAACGTCGGGAAGTCAACGCTATTTAATGCAATTACACAGGCTGGAGCGGAGTCTGCTAACTATCCGTTTTGTACCATTGATCCAAACGTCGGAATTGTAGAGGTTCCAGACGAGCGTTTGCAAAAACTAACAGAATTGGTGCAGCCAAAAAAGACAGTTCCGACTGCTTTTGAATTTACTGATATTGCCGGTATTGTCAAAGGTGCATCTAAAGGTGAAGGTTTAGGGAATAAATTTCTTTCGCACATTCGCCAAGTAGATGCGATCTGTCACGTGGTGAGAGCCTTTGCAGATGATAATATTACACACGTATCAGGTAAGGTTGACCCTGTATCAGATATCGAAACCATTAATCTAGAATTGATTTTGGCTGATTTAGAAACGGTTGAAAAGCGTTTGACTCGTGTGAGTAAGCTAGCGAAACAAAAGGACAAGGAAGCTGTAGCTGAATTTGATATTTTGTCGAAGCTAAAGGACGCATTTGAAGCTGGGAAATCGGCAAGATCTGTAGAATTTACAGATGAGCAGCAAAAGCTTGTGAAACAGCTTCATTTACTCACGTCTAAACCCGTTCTTTATGTAGCGAATGTGAGTGAGGACGAAGTAGCGGATCAGGACGGCAACGAATATGTGCAGCAAATTCGTGAGTTTGCATCTGGCGAAAACGCTGAAGTGATCATCGTTTGTGCTAAGATCGAGTCTGAAATTGCAGAGCTAGAAGGAGAAGAGAAGCAGATGTTCCTTGAAGAGCTTGGCATCAAAGAATCAGGACTAGATCAGCTGATCAAAGCATCTTATTCACTTCTTGGCTTAGCTACGTATTTTACAGCAGGTGAGCAAGAGGTACGCGCTTGGACATTTAAAAAAGGAATGAAGGCGCCAGAATGTGCCGGCATCATTCATACTGACTTCGAGCGTGGATTTATTCGTGCTGAAACCGTGGCTTATGAGGATTTACTGGCTGGCGGAAGCATGTCTGCTGCGAAAGAGGCAGGGAAAGTTCGTTTAGAAGGTAAAGAATACGAAGTGAAAGATGGAGACGTCATTCATTTCCGTTTTAATGTATAAGTTCTTGTCATAGGCCAAGTGATTTGTTATAATATACAATTGTGAGTAATATAATTTATTGCTCCTTGCCCGTTTAGGGCCGCTTAGACCAAAAGGAGGTGCAATCAGATGAGAAAGTACGAAGTTATGTACATCATCCGCCCAACAGTTGACGATGAGGCTAAAAAAGCAGTTATCGAGCGTTTCAATAACGTGTTAACTTCTAACGGTGCGGAGATCACTGGAACAAAGGATTGGGGTAAACGTCGTCTTGCATACGAAATCAACGATTTCCGTGAAGGCTTCTACCAAATCGTAAACGTTCAATCTGACGCTGCAGCAGTTCAAGAATTTGACCGCTTAGCTAAGATCAGTGACGATATCATTCGCCACATTGTTGTTAAAGAAGAAGTGTAAATCATTGAAATATATATTTAAAGGTGGTCTTTCAATATGCTAAACCGTGTTGTATTGGTCGGAAGACTAACAAAAGACCCTGAGCTTCGCTACACGCCTAATGGTGCGGCTGTAGCCACGTTTACTCTAGCTGTGAATCGTACGTTTACGAATCAATCTGGAGAGCGTGAAGCCGATTTCATTAACTGTGTTACTTGGAGAAGACAAGCCGAGAACGTGGCTAATTTCTTGAAAAAAGGAAGTCTTGCCGGTGTAGACGGTCGTTTGCAGACAAGAAACTATGAAAATCAGCAAGGACAGCGTGTCTTCGTGACAGAGGTTCAAGCTGAAAGTGTTCAATTTCTTGAGCCTAAGAGCGGCGGTGCTGGTTCAGGTGGATACAGCGGCGGTGGCAATAGCGGAGGCCAGTATTATGGCGGTAGCCAAAACGATCAGAATCCATTCGGAAATGAACCAAATCAAAATCCATATGGCAATCAAAACAACCAAAATCGTAATCAGGGAAATAGCTTCAATGATGACCCATTTGCGAATGATGGTAAACCGATTGACATCTCCGATGATGATTTGCCATTCTAATTGATCTGGAAAAATGACTAAAGGAAAGGTGTGAAAACAAATGGCAGGTGGACGCAGAGGCGGTCGTGCGAAACGTCGTAAGGTGTGTTTCTTTACTTCTAACGGTATCACGCACATCGACTACAAAGATGTTGATCTTCTTAGAAAGTTTGTTTCTGAGCGTGGTAAAATTTTACCTCGTCGTGTAACAGGAACTAGCGCTAAGTATCAACGTAAATTGACATTAGCGATTAAAAAATCACGTCAAATGGCATTACTTCCATACGTTACTGGTGAGTAAGTCGTTGACTTAAAAGCGAAGAGCCTTGAGCTCTTCGCTTTTTTAAGTAAATAAAATGAATAATTGCTGACTATTTAATGCATAGCTTTAAAGATATTAAAAGTTTAAACTGATCAAGTGAAAATATATTAATTACGTTTCCCATATCAGCATTTTTGCTTTATATTTAGGGTTTTCTATATTTTTTTTATAATTGTTGAGGAATGATTTATTTAGATTTGCTGGGATATAACCTAGCCGAACCTTAAGTATATTTTCGATTACATACATTTTTTTGGTAGATAGTTTATATGACTGCAGTAATTCATCCCCTTCTTGAGAGCCCTTGGAAATTTTTGACTCAAAATTTCTTTTGTAAAAGGAAGTTCTTACTTTTCTAGCTTCTTTTAAAAGAAGTATTAGCTCCCACGTTGAAAATGTCATTAATTCTGGAGTTGTCATGTTAAGATAGGCAGAATTGATTTCTCTATTTATTATCTGGATTCTTTCTCCGTCTTTTTGAATCTGATCTAGTGATAAATTCATCTCACAAAAATCACAAAAAAAGAAATCTATCTCCGTTTTTAGATTTGTGCCACAGTATGGGCATGTATTAGCCATAATATCTCTCCTTAACATATTTTTAAAAGCTCTGTAAAACATCAAATCATCCTATATTAAGCAATAACATTCAGTTTCCTCTACGAATATTCTATCAGTAACATATTAAAAAGAAAGAGTTGTTAAAATAAAGGGAAAACAGATCCGCTATATAAAAAGAAGATTTGTTTTTTCAAAAGATTGAACATACACCATTGACATTTATTTAAAAACATCATATCCTTAATTCGAGATAAATATATTTTTTTGATTTAATATCTCGAATTCGAGATAATATAAAGACGTCAGCAAAGACATAAATAGAGGTTTGTTACTTCATGATGAGGAGGTCATTAGAAGTGAAGAAAACAGAAGGAATTCACCATATTACAGCAATTGTTGGTCATCCTCAGGAGAACGTTGATTTTTATGCAGGTGTATTGGGATTACGTCTCGTTAAGAAGACCGTCAATTTTGATGATCCAGGCACATATCACTTATATTTTGGGAATGAAGGAGGATCTCCAGGTACCATTATGACGTTTTTCCCTTGGCCAGGCGCACAAAAGGGGCAAATTGGTGCAGGTCAAGTGGGTGTGACAACATATGTTGTCCCGACAGGCGCTTTTTCTTTCTGGAAGGAACGTCTGAAGCAGTTTGATATTTCTTATGAAACCATTGAACGCTTTGGTGAAGCCTTTGTCTCATTTGAAGATCCACACGGTTTATTGATTGAGCTTGTAGAGCGTGAGGAAGGAAAGCAAAATGAGTGGACATTTAACGGTGTCACATCAGATGTAGCGATTAAGGGGTTTGGCGGAGCTGTGTTATTAACATCGCAGCCGGAGCAAACGATGCAGCTGTTAGAGCAAACGATGGGACTTGAACGAGTTGGAGCAGAAGAGGACTATGTGAGATTTCGTTCGTTCGGTGCAATTGGCAATGTGATTGATGTGAAAGTGACACCTGTTGCACGAGGACGTATGGGTGTTGGGGTTGTACATCATATTGCATGGAGAGCAACAGATGATCAGGATCAATTAGATTGGCAAAGACATATTGCACAAAACGGGTACCAAGTGACACCTGTGCAAGACAGAAATTACTTCAATGCCATTTACTTTAGAGAGCTTGGCGGCATATTATTTGAAATTGCGACCGATCCTCCAGGGTTTGCACACGATGAAACAGTGGAAACAATGGGTGAAGCATTGAAACTGCCACCGCAATATGAGGCGCAGCGCAGCCAGATTGAACAAATTGTGCTGCCAATTGAGGTGAGAGAAATCAAAGGGAAAGGAGATTCATGATGAAGCATCTTTTTCGAAAAGGAAAGAATGAACAAAGACCTGTCCTTTTATTACTGCATGGAACTGGCGGGACAGAGCATGATTTATTGCCGCTTGCAGAGGTGGTAGATCCTGACGCATCTGTTCTTAGTGTGAGAGGAAATGTGTCAGAAAACGGCATGCCGCGTTTTTTCAGACGTTTGGCAGAGGGTGTATTTGATGAACAAGATTTAATTGAGCGTACAAAGGAACTATATACATTCATCGGGGAAGCAGCAGTTGAATATGGGTTTGATCGTCACAATGTGGTAGCTATCGGCTACTCCAATGGGGCGAACATTGCGGGGAGCCTGTTATTCCATTATGGAGACGCGCTGAAAGGAGCTATCTTGCATCACCCGATGGTCCCAAGACGCGGGGTTTCATTGCCTTCATTAGCGGGGAAACAAGTCTTTATAGCAGCTGGTGAAAATGACCCAATGTGCCGTCCAGAGGAATCTCAGGAACTGGAGCAATTACTGCAAGAGGCGGGAGCATCCGTTACGCTTCATTGGGAAAATCGTGGACATCAGTTAACGAGAGAAGAAGTCGATGCTGCGGCTTTATGGTATCGTCGTCAATTTTAAATAAGGTGGGGAATACAGGTGGGATTTTTACAGAAGCTTTTTGGACAAACGAAACAAAAGGAGCTGGAACAAATGGAACATGTAAAACTAGCGATTATTTATTATAGTTCAACAGGTACAAACTATCAGATGGCGAAATGGGCTGAGGCTGGAGCAACAGAAGCTGGCGCTGAGGTCAAAGTATTAAAGGTTCCTGAATTGGCACCAGAATCAGTTGTGGCATCAAATCCAGCATGGAAAGCACATTTAGACGAAACAAAAGATGTACCAGAGGTTCAATTGAGTGATTTAGAGTGGGCGGATGCCATCATCTTTAGCATGCCGACACGTTTCGGTAACTTGCCGGCTCAAATGAAGCAATTCTTAGATACAACAGGTGGCCTGTGGTTCCAAGGAAAATTGGCAAACAAAGCAGTAAGTGCGATGACATCTGCACAAAATCCAAATGGCGGACAGGAGCAGACGATTCTGAGCCTTTATACAACGATGTTCCACTGGGGAGCCATTATTGCCGCTCCTGGATACACAGATGACTCATTATACGGTGCAGGGGGCAACCCTTACGGTGTGAGTGTCACTGTGGACCAAAATGGAAAGATCCAAGAGGATGCAGAAGCAGCCGCGAAACATCAGGCGAAACGTACAGTCAATGTGGCAGAATGGATCAAAAAAGGTCAAAAAGCTTAATAGGTGTAAAAAAGAAGAATGCAGCCTCGCCGCTGCATTCTTTCTTTTTTAATAAGGATCTGAAGGTGTGCTATTGTTGATGGCTTCGTTCACGGCTTGAGCTGCGCCTGTTGAGCCAATGGGTCCGCTTGGTTCCTCATGTTTAAAGGCTCTTAAACCGTCAGCGACACGCTTTCCGTAATCAGGGTCTGCTTTTGTGAAGTTTTCGATCATTTGCTCTTGTATGTCCTTTTGACATGTCGCAAGGGTATTGACTAAGTTCTTAATCAGCTCCTCACGCTCCCAATCATTGAAGCGGAGATACGTTTCTCCCGCTTGACCGAAATTGTTCGGGCGGTCAATGGATTCTCGTTTGACTTCACCCTCGACAAAAGGTGAATGATCCTTTCCATCCTGTTTCGCTTCTTTTAATCCACCGAGGATAGACGGCTCATAATTCACATGGGGATTTTGCCCTTTTCCTTGATCGACGTGGTATTCCATTTGTCCATCCCGCTGATTGGTGGCGACATGCTTTTTTGGAGCATTGATCGGCAGCTGTAAATAGTTTGGCCCCACACGATATCGCTGCGTGTCAGAGTAGGAGAAGGTGCGTCCTTGCAGCAATTTATCATCTGAAAAATCGAGACCGTCTACGAGAACCCCAGTCCCAAAGGCAACCTGCTCGACTTCTGCAAAATAATTTTCTGGATTTTTGTTTAAGACCATTCGTCCGATCGGTTTCCATGGATAGTCATCCTTGTACCAAAGCTTTGTCGGATCAAGCGGGTCAAAGTCGAGATGAGGATGTGCATCATCCTCCATGATCTGCGCATATACCTCCCATTCAGGGTGGTCTCCTTGCTCAATCGCTTCATATAAATCCTGTGTGGCATGATTAAAGTTTTCACCTTGAATCGCTTGAGCTTGTTCCTGGGTCAAATTGCGAATGCCTTGTTTCGGTTCAAAGTGATATTTGACCAGCACCGCTTTTCCATCTTGATTCACCCATTTGTAGGCATGGACACCCGATCCTTGCATGTGGCGGTATGTCGCTGGAATGCCCCATGGTGAAAAGAGAAATGTCACCATATGCGTCGCTTCTGGTGATTGTGAGACGAAATCAAAAATGCGTTCGCCGTCCTGACGATTGGTGACAGGATCAGGCTTAAAGGCATGAACCAAATCAGGGAACTTCAAAGCATCTCGGATAAAGAAAATTTTCAGGTTATTTCCAACTAGATCCCAGTTTCCTTCTTCTGTATAAAATTTGATCGCAAACCCTCTAGGATCGCGCAATGTTTCTGGCGAATGACCGCCGTGAATCACAGAAGAAAAACGAACGAAGACAGGGGTCTTTTTCCCTTTCTCCTGAAATAATTTGGCTCTTGTATAGGTGGAGATGGGTTCATCTCCGAATGTACCATAGGCCTCAAAATAACCGTGTGCTCCAGCCCCGCGTGCATGAACGACTCGTTCAGGTATACGTTCACGATCAAAATGACTGATTTTCTCTAGGAAATCGTAGTTTTCAAGCGTGGTTGGTCCTCTATTCCCAACGGTTCTCATGTTTTGATTATCTGTTACCGGATGACCTTGTCGATTTGTTAAAGTTTCTTCTGAATCTGAAGATGGTTTAGGCTGTTGATCTTCTTTCAAGTAGAATCCCTCCTTCAATCTCTCAATAACAATATGGTCATGTTGCTCCCTATTTCATACAAGGATTGATATAATGATTGAAAACTTTCAAGAGGAGCGAACCTGATGATTCGATTACACTGCCTTCACGCACATCCATCCAATATGTCTTATATAGAAGACATTTTTCGTGATACAGCATTTGAGCTGCATCACACAGTCGATTCATCATTTATGGAACGCGCTAAACAAGATCCCGCTTTTGATCATTACAAGCAGCAAACCTATGCGATCAACAGACTGATGCAAGAGAGGAAAGCCGATATCATCCTATTAACCTGTACACAATATATTGCGGCTATGGGTGATCAGCAGCACCTTTTCAAACAACCGATTGTTCCGATAGATGAACCGTTGTTTGAGCTGATTTGTGAGAAAAAAGGGCCTCTTCAGCTTGTGTTTTCAAACCCAGATACAGTGGAAGGAACGATGTATCGGCTTTATTCGTATGCACAAAAGCGGGGAAAACAGATTGAAGCAGACATTGTTGTGATGGAGGATGTCTTTCATCTTTGCCTAAACGGTGACATGCAGGCTTATGAGGATCGAATCAAGGAGCAGCTGAGAAGATGTATGAAGCAAAAAAACGGAGACATTTGCGTGATGCAGCTCTCGATGGTTCACGCTGCACAACAGGTGGAGCGGGAGACAGGCGTCTCTATCATTCATCCGCTTTTTCCATTAAGATCGTTTGTTCATCAAAAAATAACCGCTTTGAAAGAGTGAACCCGTCAGGTTCGCTCTTTTTGTATAGAAACGAACATGCGATGACATGTTAAAAAAATAACTAAGCGCAAACTATTTTCAAAAGGCGCGCGTCTATCCATTGTAAGAAATAACAGATGCGCATTTAAGATAAAGGAGCTCTTTGTAAAATGAAGAAACGAAAGATTGATGATCAATTTGCGGATTACGTAATGGAGCATAAACATAGTTTTTATCGATTGTCCTATAGCTATGTCAAAAACCCGGAAGATGCGATGGATGTCGTTCAAGAGGCGATTCATAAAGCACTCAAATCTGTTCACCGGCTAGAGGATGCAAGCAAGATGCATAGCTGGTTTTATAAAATCGTGGTGAACGCTGCCCTAGACTTTTTACGAAAGAAGAAGCGGATGCAGGTGACAGATGATGACACACTCGAATTCTTATCAAAGGGTGAATCAGATGTCTATGAGGATCAAGATGTCAGACGGGCCATAGAGGATTTGCCCGAGATGTATCGGGTCATCATCATATTGAGATTCTTTGAAGATTTAAAACTAGAGGACATTGCTCATATTCTTGAAGAAAACGAAAACACCATCAAAACTAGATTATATAAGGCGTTACGACTTTTAAAAGTAGATTTATCGCAGGAGGAAATATAAATGGATAAGCATTTGGAACAGTTAAAAGAGGAATATTTAGAAATCCCTATTCCACCGGAATATGACGCCATGGTTGAACGGACGTTGAAACGAAAAAATAAAAAACCTCACTTTCAGCAATGGACCATCGGACTTGTTGCGGCAGCTGCTCTATTTGTCACGACTGTTAATGTCAGCCCACAGGCGGCAAGAGCGATTTCAGAGGTTCCTGTCATTGGTGAGCTTGTGAAGGTTGTGACTTTCACAGAATTTAAAAAGAGCGATCAAGGAACGAATATTGACCTTAAAACACCACACGTATCGGGTCTTGGTGACGGAAAATTAGAAGCCAGCCTGAATCAAAAATATTTAGCTGAAAACAAAAAGCTGTATCAAGATTTTGAAAAGGAAACAAAGGGCTATAAAAATGGTCATTTAAGTGTGGAGAGTGGATATGAAGTGAGAACGAACAATGATCAAATTCTCTCACTAGGTCGATACAAGGTGACGACTCAGGCTTCTGCGGCAGAGGAAATGACGTATGATACGGTGGATAAGAAAAACCATGTACTCATTACATTACCAAGCTTGTTTAAAGATGACCGGTATATAGATGTCATTAGTGAAAATATTAAAGAACAAATGAAGAAACAGATGAAAGAGGATTCAAACAAGATCTACTGGATTGGCAAGGATGATAGGGACCCATTTAAGAAGATTCAGCTAGATCAAAGCTTCTATATCAATTCAAAAGGCAAATTGGTGATTTCCTTTAATGAATATGATGTGGCTCCTGGTTACATGGGTGTAGTTGAATTCACGATTCCAACAAGTGTGCTTAAGGATATTCTTGTCAGCGATATGTACATTCATTAAAAGAAGACAGAGAAAACAAGACTGCTGAACGTGTCAGCAGTCTTGTCGTGTTGATTAAGCAAGTGCGTCTGTAAGTGCAGGCACCACTTGTTTCTTTCTTGATACAACACCTTTTAGTAAAGCCGTGTTATTTTCAAGTGTTACGTTAAATGCTTTTTCTACTTTTGCCGCTTCGGCACCAAGTGCAAGAGCAAGAGAATCATTTTCTAAAATGTCTGTGATCACTAAAACAAATAGATCAAGATTTTTAGCTGCAATGACTTCATTGATTTTCGCTTCAATGTCAGCCTGTCTTGCTGTCACTTCAGCGATATCTACTGTATTGACTTGAGCAATTTCAACTTTGCTGTTACCTAGTGCAAATTCTTTAGCATCAAGTGTAATTAATTCTTGAACGGTTTTTTGGCTCAGATCAGCGCCTGCTTTCAGCATGTCTAGGCCGTATACTTCTGGGTCCACCCCTGCGATTTTTGCCAGTTCATGCGCAGCATCAATGTCTTGCTGTGTGCATGTTGGGGATTTGAATAGTAAGGAATCAGAAATGATCGCAGATAAAAGCAAACCTGCGATTTCTTTTTCAATCGTGATTTGATTCTCTTTGTACATTTTGTTTAAGATCGTTGCTGTACAGCCAACTGGCTCAGCACGATAGTAAAGAGGTTCACTTGTTTCAAAGTTGGCAATACGGTGATGGTCAATGACCTCCGTCACTTGTACTTGATCAATATCGCTTACACTTTGCTGGAATTCGTTATGATCGACAAGAATGACTTGCTTTGTTTCGTTTGCAGCCGTTTCAATGAAACGAGGTGCTTTTTGTTTAAAGAAATCTAATGCGTATTGTGTTTCTCCATTGATTTCTCCAAGTCTGACCGCTTCTGCCTGAGCGCCGATTTTGTTTTTCAGATCAGCGTAAGCGATAGCAGAGCAAATTGTGTCTGTGTCAGGGTTTTTGTGTCCGAATACGAGTGTTTTTCCCATGTGAATTCTCCTTCTTACATTTATTGATGATGTTTCTATTCTAACAGCTTTTGACCTTGAATTCAGGGTTTATAGCTAAGAATAATCTAAAAAATTGTAACATGCTGTCTGAAAACTTGCATGTACAATTCCATATTGTGTTCCACGTGAAACGTGCCCAGGATAGCCTGGATTTTACTTGAGATTTGCCGCTATGGTAAAATAAAGGTTGGGGCAAGACATGATGGAGCTTACATAGTACGTATACATAGAAGTACAAATTGAGCAAGATATAGAAAAATGATTGGATAGAGGTGAAGGTGTGAAACAAACAAAAGCGTTAGTAGAAGGCGCAATTATGATCAGTATTTTTTCGGTCATGACGCTGTTTTATTTGTATGTGCCGCTATTATCCATTATTTTCTTTCTCGCTGCTCCGATTCCGATCATTCTCTATACAATCAGGCATGGCTTGAAAAAAGGAATTGCTGCTGGCGCTATTGGCATAGTGATCAGCTTTTTAATTGGGTCTATTAATGGGCTGTTGAGTGCACCTATGCTGATTGCTGTGGGAATAGGTATGGGTTTTTTCTACAGCAGAAAGCAGCCTGGGAATGCCATCATTACAGGTGCGCTGATCTATTTATTCAGTTTTCTCATCTCCTTTGTTGTCAGTGTTCAGCTTTTCGAGGTCGATATTATGGGAATCGCGAAAGAATCGCTTGAGCAAATGATGCCGATGTTAGAGAGTGTCTTAAAGCAATCCGGCGCTTCTGAACAGGACATTGCGAAACAGCTGAAGCAGTTTAGAGAGATGAAGGATACCGCATTGAGTGCTTTACCTGTAGCGTTATTGATTTTCGCCACGCTGATGGCTTTCGTGAATCACTGGTTCGTGAAGCCCCTGATCAAACGGTTTTTCAAAGACATGCCGGCCCTTAAGAAATTTAAGGATATGCGGCTGCCAAAAAGCATGGTATGGTATTATTTACTCACACTGCTTTTGATGCTGATTCAGACGGAAAAAGGCAGCTTTTTATGGCTCGTTCAAACGAGCGCGTTTCAAATTTTATTTATACTGGTGCTTATTCAGGGCTTTTCTTTTATCTTCTATTATTGCCACGAAAAAAACATCTCAAAAGTGGTACCCATTTTTGCTATCGTGTTGACGGTTCTCTTTCCGCCAATCGGTGTGATTGTACGTATTATAGGGATTGCTGACATAGGCTTTGATTTAAGAGATAAAGTAAAAAACAAATAATTCACTCTGAATGTTGAGGAGTTGATATCAGTGCCAAGCTTCTATAGAAAACCTGTCATCAAGTATCCGATCTTCGCGTTAATTGTACTTGCGATGGTCACAGTCCTCCTCAACCTTTATTATAATTGGATCATAGGAGCGGTTGGTCTTTTAGTCCTTGCAGGTGTGCTCTACTTCTTAAAGTGGGCAGATACGCAAGTACAAAAAGAGATTGATTCATATATTTCAACATTATCCTATCGAGTCAAAAAGGTTGGAGAAGAAGCATTAATGGAGATGCCAATTGGTATTATGCTGTTTAATGACCAGTATTATATCGAATGGACAAATCCATTTCTTGCTTCGTGCTTTCATGAAAGTACACTTGTTGGCAGATCCTTGTATGATACATTCGAGTCGGTTGTCCCTCTTATTAAACAGGAGGTCGAGACAGAAAATGTAACGCTGAATGACCGGAAATTTAAAGTCATTATTAAGCGGTCAGAGCGCCTTTTATATTTCTTTGATGTCACGGAACAGGTGCAGATTGAAAGACAGTATGAAAATGAACGAACGGTGTTATCTTATATCTTTTTAGACAATTATGACGATGTCACGCAGGGCCTTGATGATCAGGTGCGCAGCACTATTAATAGTGAAGTGACGTCCCTGTTAAACAATTGGGCACAGGAATATGGCATTTTCCTGAAGAGAATTTCGTCTGAACGTTTTATGGCGGTATTAAATGAGAGCATTTTAGCAGAGCTTGAAGCGTCGAAGTTCTCCATTTTAGACGAGGTTCGTGAGAAAACAGGGGCACATAGCGCGACGCTTACCCTTAGTATCGGAATCGGTGCGTCTGTTCCGTCTTTAAAAGAGCTTGGAGCACTTGCGCAATCGAGTCTTGACCTTGCCCTTGGACGAGGCGGGGATCAGGTAGCTATTAAACAGCCGAATGGGAAAGTGAAATTCTACGGCGGGAAAACCAATCCAATGGAAAAACGGACACGAGTACGCGCGCGGGTCATTTCTCATGCCTTAAAAGAAATTGTGTCTGAAAGCGGGAATGTCATGATCATGGGGCACAAGTTCCCAGACATGGACTCAATCGGTGCATCGATCGGTATTTTAAAGGTCGCCCAAGCCAATGGGAAAGAAGGCTATATTGTCATTGACGCCAACCAGATTGGGGACAGTGTTCAACGCTTAATTAGTGAAATTAAGAATTATGAAGAACTTTGGTCACGTTTTATCACACCAGAGGAAGCAATGGAGCTTGCAAAGGATGACACATTGCTTGTGGTTGTTGATACACATAAACCGTCCCTCGTCATGGAAGAACGACTGCTGAATAAAATTGAAAACGTCGTTGTGATTGACCACCATAGACGAGGCGAGGAGTTTATCCGTGATCCATTACTTGTCTATATGGAGCCGTATGCTTCATCTACAGCAGAGCTTGTGACAGAGCTATTAGAGTATCAGCCGAAGAAATTGCGGATTAACATGATTGAGGCGACTGCCCTTCTTGCTGGAATCATCGTGGATACGAAGAGTTTCTCGCTGAGAACGGGGTCAAGAACGTTCGATGCGGCTTCCTACCTTCGAGCGAAGGGAGCAGATCCTGTCCTTGTGCAAAAGTTCTTAAAAGAGACAGTTGATCATTACATCAAACGGGCAAAGCTCATTCAGCATACAGAGCTGTATCAAAGCCAGGTGGCAATCGCTTCATTGCCGTCTGACAGCTCTGAGTATTATGATCAAATTACGATTGCCCAGACGGCTGATTCCCTGTTGTCAATGAGTGAGGTGGAAGCGTCATTTGCTGTCGCTCGACGAGATGACAACACGGTGTGCATTAGTGCGAGATCATTAGGAGATATCAACGTCCAAATTATCATGGAAGCGTTAGATGGCGGCGGTCATTTGACTAACGCTGCGACCCAGATTTATGGTATAACCATTGAAGAAGCGGTAGAGAAGTTAAAAGCTGCCATAGACGAATATTTCGAAGGAGGGGTTCAAAGATGAAAGTCATCTTTCTAAAAGACGTAAAAGGCAAAGGGAAAAAAGGCGAAGTCAAAAATGTAGCTGACGGATACGCACACAACTTTCTCATCAAACAAGGGTTAGCGGTTGAAGCAAATCCAACGAACCTAAGTGCATTGGAAGGACAGAAAAACAAAGAGAAAAAGAATGCCATCCAAGAGCTTGAACAAGCCAAACAACTAAAAGAAACACTTGAGGCGTTAACAGTGGAGCTCACTGCAAAATCAGGTGAAGGCGGTCGTCTGTTTGGATCTATTACAAGCAAACAAATCGCTGATAAATTGCAAAAAGATCATCAAATCAAACTCGATAAGCGCAAAATCGAGCTGAATGACGCCATCCGTGCGTTAGGATATACAAATGTACCTGTGAAGCTTCATCCAGAAGTGCAAGCAACATTAAAGGTACACGTCACAGAACAAGCATAAGCAGAAAAGAACCCGTCTCACGAAGAGGCGGGTTCTTTTTTTTAAGATGGATCTGAAATATAGACGCTGCGTCCGGCACGCATACCAGATAGAAACATGAAAAATAGAATGATGATAAAGATGATAATCGATGGCGTCCATGTATGTGTGATATCAAAGAGAATCCCAATCAAGAGCGGGCCAACAGCGGCTAATAAATAACCGAGAGACTGCGCCATTCCTGAAAGGGCAGCTGCTTGTTCCATATGTGTTGTCCGTAATCCGATAAATGTGAGGGCAAGACTGATACTGGCTCCTTGTCCAATGCCGATCAATAAAACAGAGATGACAAGAATAGGCGTAGTTCCTCCTAGAAGAAGACCGATCATGCCAAGCAAATACACAAGAACAAGGCCGCATACAAGCGGTCTTTGCGATTTTAATTTTTCTGCAAAAACAGGCGTTAAAAAGGTGGATGGCAGACCAGCGAACTGCATAATAGACAGCATCCATCCAGCCGTCGACAGGTTCATTCCATGTGATGTCAAAATATCAGGGAACCATGCGATGCTGCTATAGAAAAGGAATGATTGCAAGCCCATAAAAAAGGTCACCTGCCATGCGACACGTGAACGCCATATTGGCTGCTCTGTGAGCGAAATGCTTTTGACTGCCGCTGTGTTTTGGTGAAGAAGCTGCGGAGCCCAGACCATCATGGCTATAAGCGCAAGTCCACCCCATACAAGGAATGACGTATTCCAGCCGCCAGGCATCGTATGGCTGAGCGGAACACTCACACCTGATGCAAGTGCAGCAAAGACGGACATCGAGGTCGTATATACACTTGTCATCAATCCAGCATGTGCAGGGAATTTATGCTTCACGAGCCCCGGTAAGAGCACATTACATATTGCAATCCCGACGCCGACTAGCGCCGTTCCAATCATTAAGAAGGTGATGGTGCCAAACGAGCGAATGACAATCCCAAATAGAAGGACAGCAAGTCCAAGCCAAAGGGTTCGTTCATTGCCAAAACGTTTTCCGATTTTAGGTGCAATTGGAGATAGCAATGCGAATGAGAGCAGCGGTAATGTCGTGAGAAAACCTGCAAGTCCATTTGAAAGCTGCAAATCGGAACGAATGGCGCCAATCACAGGGCCGACGGACGTAATGGCAGGACGCAGGTTAAAGGCAATGAGTAAAATCCCAGCAATCAGCAAAATGGTTTGCCCTGTACTGCGAGGATGTAATTTTGATTGTTCTAGTTGTTGTTCCATGAATGTAAACTCCTTTATTTCTTTAAGAAGAACGATCTTTCTTCTGTTCAAGCTCCGCTAATTTAGCTATTAAGATATGCTGCGGCATATGCATGATTTGTTCAATCGGTACATTGAGTGATGCAGCAAGCTTTTGTGCGGTATCGGCTGAGATTTGTAAAGGTCTCACGCGCAAATCCCTCCTCTATCAATCTATACGTTCCAATATATCATATCCGCTTTGCGCAATGCTGATAAAAAATTAGAGTTCTCTTTTATAAAACCACTTCATGGCTGATAAGAAATTTTTTTGAAATTGTTTCAGATGATGGCCCTCCCCTTGTTCGATGTGATATTGCAGCTGCCATTCCTGCATGCCTTTCTGTGACAAAAGGTCATGTAGTTGTTTGGTGAATAACAGCATGTGCTGTTGAGCAGATGTTTTGCCTTTACCTTCTTCACTGCCTACAGATAAATAGACAAGGTGATCCACACACTGAATGCTCTGTTGTTTAGCAAACGGTAGAAAATCTTGATACCAAAATGACCCAGAGATAGATGCGATGTTTTTAAAAAGGGTAGGGTGCATCAATAGGGTATAAATAGCAAGTAGTCCACCTAATGAAGCGCCAACGTGACTATGTTCATTACAGGTCTGCTTGACTGGATATTGTCTTTTGATATATGGGAGCAAGTCATTTGCTAAAAATGACACATACGTCTTTGCCTCGCCTTTAAAGTCAGGAAACTGAGAACGCAGAGATGATGCCTTCCATGGTGTATATTCATCAAGTCGATTGAAAGGGTGTATGCCGACAAGGATGATTGGCGAGATGGTATTGGATTCGATCATTCTTTCGATCTCTAGCAGGTGTGTTCTAAACAAAGAAGAGCCATCTTGTACAAAGACAGCTGGAACATCAATAGAGGTGTCCTGTGGAAGGTAAATATCAAGCTGACGCCCGTTAAACTCGTCATATAGAAACGTTCCGTTCATGTGTATTCTCTCCTCAAGGTTTTCAACTACGCTGAAAAGAAGACAAAGGGCTAAAATAAAGATCATTTTAGCCCTTTGTCAACAATCTGAAAGCGCAAATTGGCGCTTCCTTCTTTAGTTGTTTTTCGCTAACCATTTGACAGCCTTATCAAGGAAGGTTGTTTTGCTTAGTGCTGTTCCTCCTTGAAGCATAGGGTCAACGACATTTTCATTGACGTGCCCATTTTTCACAGCTTTTAGGCTTGTCCAAATTTTATTTTGCTCTAAGTCCTTCAATGCGTTTGGATTCGATGAGTTTTCCTCTTTAGAGAACTGAACAAAAATATAGTCAGGATTTAGTTCGCCAAGGCGCTCCATTGAAATCATCGCTTGTGCTTTGGCTTTTTTGATATCACTTGGTGCTGTAAATCCTAAGTCCCCATATAAGGTAGAGTTGAAGTATACATCTTCAGGATACACGTACAGGTCTCCCTGTCTAATGCGTAAAATGACAGCTGTTTTGTTGTTGCTTTTCTCTTTCAGAGTTTCTTTTGCTTGTTTGAGATCTTTCTGATAATTAGAAATGATGTTTTTGGCTTCTTCACTTTTTCCAGTAAGTGTACCGAGCAATAAAAGATTGCTTTCCCAGTCAGAAGAGACATGGGATACTGGGATCGTCGTTTGGACTTTATCCAGCTTTTTAATTGTTACAGGTGGGAACTTTGTTGATCCGAGTATCACGTCTGGTTTTAGTTTTAAGATTTTCTCTAGATTCGGTTCTGTTTTTTCACCGATGCCTTCTGTTTTTGTTGTGATGTCTTTAAATAATCCAGGGAATGTGCCGCCTACAGTAGAAGCGCCAATAGGTTGGATACCAAGTAATTTTGCATCTTCCATTGATTCTAGGCTTCCAGCAATGACGATTCGTTTCACTGGTGTTTTGAGCTTGTACGTTTGATCTAAGTAATTGATTTTTGTTTCTGTTGATTCAGCTGACTTGCTTTTGGCTGTGTTTGAAGCAGGTTTATTTTCTGTAGCACCACAGGCTGCTGTGATGATCATCATGATACAAAGGGTAAGCAATGCTAACCATTTTTTCATTTGTTTTCTCCTTTAACTGATAATTGTTCTCAATTAAAGATTGTAGTAGGCTTTCAGTCTTTTATCCATAGACAATTTTCTGTCAAACGATGGACTTTTTACGGAAAAAAAGATAAAAGGTCCTGAATGACTCGTTGATGACTGGCGGCTGTGTATTCACGCCAAGGGTCAGAAGCGAGTTGATAGACTGCTTGATGAGTCACAGCCTTGAGATTTTGCCAAGCCTCCTGTTGCTTTAATTTTTGATAAAAAGCAATGGTTTTTGGCTCTTTATGCAAGAAGAGGAAGATGGTGTCTGGGTCTAGCTGTTGTATTGAGCTAAGGCTGATTTTTTTTTCGATTAGCTGACCATCATTCTGAAAAGCTGGCGGAAGACCAATGTCATGAAAAATCACTTCTGACATGGTGCGATTTACAGACAAGTAGAGCTGATCTTGAAAGATACGAAGAGGCAGGACGGTTTTTGGTGGATGATCAACAAGGCATGCCTTTTTCGCTTGAATGACGATTTCCTCGTAATGAAGCAACCATTCTTCTGCTTCCTTCGCTTCGTTTAGGAACATGGCCGTTTGTCTGAATTGAGCGCGCCAATCTAATTGTTTGAATGGAACAAAGTGAACAGGACAGATAGTTTTCAGCACTTGTTTTTCTTCCTCTGTCACATGATCATTGGCAATGATCAGCTCAGGTTTTGTTTCCTTTAATTGCTGTAAATTGGTTTCAGCGTGCTCGTTGATACGATGTGCACTCAGGTGAATCGGAATTTCATCTGCATGATGCTCAAAATCATGTGCTGTCCATTTAGGATGAAGAGGGGCAGCATATGGGATGATATGAATTGGTGTGAGCTGCCCGAGTATCGAATGGCCATAGGCTGCAATTTTCCGCTGACGGCTTTTCATATAAGTAGAAGGGGTCATGCCAGTTTTTTTCTTAAAGATGCGGCTAAAGTAATAGGGATCTTGATAGCCGATTTCCAGTGCAATGTCTTTGAGCTTTGCATTGCTTTTTGCCATTAACTGTTTGGCTCTAGCCATCCTTTTCTTGGTGATATAATCAGTGACACTCACATCAAAATGCTTTTTAAATAGCTCACTGTAATGATTGGCGCTGATGCCAGCCATATGAGATAGACTTGTAAGGCTGAGGGGTTCTTCGGAATGTTGATCGATATATTGTTTTGTTTTGAAAAGGGCATGTGCCGTGTCAAAAATATCTTCTTTATGCAGTGTGAAAAGCTGCATAATGAGCTGTTGAAAAAGAGTTTGGCTTCTAAAAAAGCTAATGGATTCAGGTCTTTTCCATTCCTCTGTCATATGGGACAGTAAAGAATGAATGTGTTCAATCGAGCTAATATCGATAAATTGCCATACATTCATTAAAGAACGGGCATGTTCAGTTGGTACTTCTCCTATGTTTTGATCTTGCAGCGTGTAGAGCTGAAAGCGAAACAGATAGAGCTCGTGTTTTTGATAAGGCTCTGTTTTCAGCATAAATGTTTCCCCAGGCATGATCGTATAGAGTGTCAGATTTTTCAATCGCCATTTTTGATCGTTCAATGTGAGTAAACCGCTGCCTCTTATGCTAAAGAGGAGACAGAATGTATCTGACAGCTGTTGCTCAGTATGCGGAAGCTCTGCATTATTTATTTTTTCAGTATATGTTAATCGATAGATGAATTGATCGGCATTTGCCATTGGATTGTTGTTTCCCATAAAACCACCTAATCTCTTATTGATTGATAAACGTTCTCAATTGAATTGTAGCAGAAAAGCTGGCAGATGGTGATGAACCAGTTTATTCTATGAAGAAAAAGCACCCTGAATGAGGTCAGGGTGCGATGATTTATTCCGTTTTTCCATGTGCTAGGACAGGTTCTTTTGTTAAGCTTAGTGGCCGTAAGTCCTGCCAGTGTGTCTGGATATAATCGATGCAGGCATTTCTAGTGTCTTCACCAAAGACCTTTTCCCATCCATCTGGCACTGGTGCAAATGATGGCCAAAGTGAATGCTGTCCTTGTTCATTGACAAGCACAAGAAATACACCGTCTTCACGATCAAAGGGATTTGTCATTTGTCATCTCTCCTTTATTCTTAGTGCTTTTGTTTGACCCGATTCAGTGTGTTGTCTAAGATGACACCAATTTCTGCTAGGGGTTTAGGCTGGCACATGTCTTTGTGCCGGCAATGAATGTCGTGTTGTTCAATTTTTCCGTTGATATAAGGTGCCCATGCTTCGGGATCAATTGGTGTAAACCAATCTGGGATAATGGTAGATCTAAAGAATAATATGTCTCCATGATAAGTTTTTGGCTGATATTCTCCGAGCAATCGAACTGAATTGACATAGGTTTCTTTCAGGTTTCTGATGGCATCCTCACTTAAGCTGGCTAGTGCACTTCCGTCTTTTTTCAGGATATCGACGGCACTTTTCATCGTGAGCGGCTCACCTGTTAAGGTATCTGGATCATAACCGCCGAGCGCAAGAAGAGCGATTAGTGCTTCTTCTTCATCAGGTGCTTCTTTAATCGGCAAGAAATGGTTTGGATAGGCATCCAGCATCGCGACGAGTGAGATTTCTTCGCCTTGCTGCTGGAGCTGTGTTGCCATTGCTTGCACAACGTTCCCGCCTAGTGACCAGCCAAGTAGATGATAAGGGCCTTTTGGCTGAATCCTTTGGATGTGCTTGATATAATCCGCAGCCATATCATCTAGTGTTTGTGGGTAGACATCCTTTCTTGCGATTCCTCGTGCCTGCAATCCATAAAGTGGGATGTCCTTCTCTAATGTATTCAAGAGACCTGCATAGCACCAGCTAAGACCACCTGCTGGATGAACACAGAAGAGTGGATAATTTTCACCATTTGCTCGTAGCGGTAGCAAGATTTCTAGTGCGTTTTCATCGCTGCCTGTCTCTAGTTTCTCTGCCAAACTTGCAACATTAGGTGCTTCAAACAACGTTCCGATGCTTAGTTTGACACCAAGTGCATCACGAATGCGGCTGATTAAACGAACCGCAAGTAATGAGTGCCCGCCAATGTCAAAAAAGCGATCGTCAATGCTGACTTTTGGTAGACCGAGCACCTCTTCAAAGAGGTGACATAGGATTTCCTCCTTCGGATTTCTTGGGCCACGTCCATCTGGTTGCTGTACATGCAATTGAGGTGCCGGCAGTGATTTTTGATCAAGCTTCCCGTTTGCTGTAAGTGGCATGGCATCAATTTGTACATATGCCGCTGGCACCATGTAATCAGGAAGACTGGCTGCGGCAAAATGACGAAGGGTTTCTGTATCGGTACGGCCTTCTTCAGTTGTCACGATATATGCGACTAAGCGTTTGTCACCAGGCTGATCCTCTCGCATGATGACAGCAACTTGTGCAACTGCATCGTGACGTGCCAAAACGGCTTCAATTTCTCCAAGTTCAATGCGGAACCCGCGAATTTTAATTTGATGATCAGCTCTGCCAATGTAATCAAGTGAACCCTCTTTCGTCCAACGTGCGAGATCGCCTGTACGATACATCCTTGTGCCAGGTGCTCCATAAGGGTCGGCAGGGAATCGGTCAGATGTCAGATCAGGCCTGCCTAGATAACCTCTTGCCAAGCCGGCTCCAGCTACATACATTTCACCTGTTGTCCCAGGGGGAACAGGTTGTAGGTATTCATCTAGTACATAAACGTGTAAATCAGGAATGGGTTCACCTATTAAGCTACTGGATTTTTTTGTAATCATGTCTCGATTGAGTACATTGTACGTAACGTGTACGGTGGTTTCTGTAATGCCGTACATGTTGATTAGCTTTGGCTTACGATCTGAGTGACGGCTGTACCAATCTTCTAATCTGCTGAGCTCTAATGCTTCACCGCCAAAAATGACATAGCGGAGTGATAATGCTTGACCAAGTGTTTGTTGTTCCTTGTCTGCCTGCATGAGCTGATAGAAGGCAGAAGGTGTTTGGTTAAGTACTGTCACACCTTCATCGACTAAAAGCTGGAGCATCTCTTCAGGAGAGCGAGAGATGGTATGAGGTACAATCACAAGTCGACCGCCATATAAAAGGGGTCCCCAGATTTCCCATACGGAAAAATCAAAGGCATATGAATGAAACATTGTCCAAACATCTTCTTCATCAAAATGGAACCAATGTGCAGTAGATGTCAGAAGACGGATGACATTTTGGTGTGGGATGACCACTCCTTTTGGCTTGCCTGTAGAACCAGATGTATAAATAATATAGGCTGGATGCAGAGAAGTAAGTGGCTCGATTCTGTCTATATCAGCCGGATTGTGATTTGGCGTATTAAGCAGTTGGTCACTCGTTTCTTTTTCGTCTAACAAAATCAAATCGCAATCAGAAGGGAGATGCACTGCGTCTGCTTTTGTTGTGATGCTACAAACTGGCTTGGCATCTTGTATCATGTATGCTAGCCTGTCTGCTGGATAGTCAGGATCAAGCGGGACATAGGCTGCGCCTGCTTTATGAACGGCTAATAAGCTCACGAGCATATCGATTGATCTAGGCAGGGCAAGTGCAACGAACTGCTCTGGTCCAACGCCTCTTTCTATTAACAAATGAGCAAGACGATTAGCTTTGTCGTTTAACTCTTTATAGGTAAGCTGATGATTGCCATCCGTTACAGCCACACGCTCTGGGTATTGCTGCGCCGCTTTTTCAAATAAGGCTGGCAGACTAAGCGTTTGGTTTAACTGAGCGATTGTCTTTTTATCAGGGAGAAATGTTTGGCGCTCTTTTTCTGATAAAATATTTACTTGACCAATAGGCAGATGTGGATGCTCAGCTGCCTCTGTTAAAAAGCGCTTCATTCTGTCAGCGATTGCTTGAATGGTGCTTTGTTTAAACACATCTGTGCTGAATTCAAACAAACCTGTTAACCCTGCTGCTGACCCAGTTTCGGTTCTATGTTCTGTTAATTCGATGGTCAGATCAAATTTAGCTGATCCCACTGGTTTCACGTAGAGATCTGAGTCAAGTTGTGCCAGCTTCATTTCTGCCTTCGGTGTATTTTGGAAGGCAAGCATGACCTGGAACAATGGATTGCGTGATCTGGATCGAGTTGGATTTAGGACTTCAACTAGCCGTTCGAATGGTAGATCCTGATGCTCGTAGGCTGCTAAGTCAACGTCTCGCACTCGCTTCAATAGCTCACTAAAGGTTGGATTACCAGCTGTATTTGTACGTAATACAAGTGTGTTCACAAACAACCCAACAATGTCGTCAAGTGCATCATCATTCCGTCCAGCAATCGGACTGCCAATTGGGATATCTGTTCCCGCCCCAAGGCGTGTCAGTAATGCTGCAAGCGATGCTTGGAGCACCATGAACAAACTCACTTGATGCTGCTTTGAAAGATCAAGAAGTAGGTGGTGTAAAGCGGGTTCAATCGTAAAGTCTATCGTAGCACCGTTGAAGCTTCCTTCCTGTGGACGCGGGAAGTCATAGGGAAGCTCCAGTTCTTCCGGCAGACCATGTAATGCACCCGTCCAATAACCTAGTTGTTTGGCAAATAGACTATCCTTCTCTTCTTCACTGCCCAACAGCTTCTGCTGCCAAATGGCATAGTCAGCATATTGAACAGGTTCGGCTGGCAAGGAGATTGATTTTCCTTGTATAAGGGCTTCGTAAGCAGCAGCTAAGTCTCGTGTCAATGGTGCAAGTGACCAGCCGTCACCAGCGATGTGATGTAGCAATAGAAGTAGCACGTATCGATTTGCATCAAGCATGAATAATTCTGCTCGCAGTGCGGGTTTTTCCTCAATGTTAAAGCTATAGCGAATGGCTTCGTTTAACTGATTTTCAATTTGTTGATCGGTGGAAGCTGTGACATGGAGTTCAGGTTGAACACTTTTTGGATGTAAAATGACCTGTCTTGGCATGCCGTTCTTATTTGGAAAAATGGTTCTAAGTGTTTCATGTTTTTCAGTGATATCTGCCAATGCACCAATAAGAGCTTTTTGATCTAGTGTACCTGTCAGCTGAATGACAAGTGGAATATTGTAAGTTGGACTTGGTCCTTCAAGGCAATGAAGGAACCAAAGACGTTTTTGGGCAAAGGATAACGGAATCTCATCTGGTTTGTTTTCTACCTGAAGTGGCGGCCGTAAGTCCTTCGCTTTGTCAATGTGTTGCGCAAGCTCAGCAACTCGAGGTGATTCAAAAATGGTACTCATGCTTAGGTCTGCACCAAGTGTATCGCGTATACGTCTAAGCAGACGAGCGGCGAGCAAGGAATGTCCTCCTAAGTCAAAGAAATTATCATCTATGCCAATTTGAGATACGCCAAGGGTTTCTGCAAATAAACTACATAACATGTCTTCTTGGGGTGTTCTAGGTGTACGCTCAGAACTAACTAAAGACATATTTGGTGTTGGTAATGCTTTGCGATTGATTTTGCCGTTTGGTGTAAGTGGAAGTTCTGGTAAAACGACAACAGCAGAAGGCACCATGTAATCAGGGAGCGATGTTGCCACAAACTGCCTGAGCTCTGAAGGATGCAGAGAAGTGCCATCTGTCAGCACAACATACGCACAAAGCAACTGTTGTCCAGGTTGATCCTCACGAACGATAACAGATGTATGCTTTATTGCTTGGTGTTGCATAATCACTGTTTCAATTTCACCTAGTTCAATACGGAAGCCGCGGATTTTAATTTGAAGATCGGCACGGCTGATATAATCAATCGAACCATCCTCACGCCATCTGGCTAAATCACCTGTACGATACATTCTCGTGCCTTTTGTGCCGAATGGATCAGCGACAAAACGTTCAGCCGTTAAATCATATCGTCCAAGATATCCTCTAGATACTCCTTCACCTGCAATATAAAGTTCACCGATTGATCCTGCTGGGACTGGGTTTAGTCCTTCATCTAAAATATATATGCTCGTATTCCAAATGGGTTTACCAATCGGCGGCGCGCTATTCTCTTGATGTGCTGTGACATTTACCATCGTAGACCATATTGTTGTTTCTGTAGGTCCGTACAAATTGGTAATGTCACATTGAAGAGATTGCAATGTGTGCAAAAGGGAGGCAGGAAGTGCTTCTCCTCCAACAAGGACACGCATACCTGTTATCACGTCAGGGGATTCATCTGCCAATGCATGCCACAACGTTGGTGTTGCCTGCATGATTGTGACATGATGAGAACGAATCATGTCTGAAAGCTTTGCTGGCTCTTGGATGGTCTCTTTTTTTGCCAATAAAAGAGCAGACCCATGTAAAAGCGGGAGGAACATTTCTAGTCCGGAAATATCAAAGGCAATGGTCGTTACCGCTAGAAGCTGGTCTTTTTGATCTAATAAAAATGAATCTTGCATGGACAATATAAAATTGATCACATTTCGCTTTGTTACAACAACACCCTTTGGTTTGCCTGTCGATCCTGACGTGTAGATGATGTATGCCGGATGATGTGGAGAGCCTTCGTTCCAGGTCGGATTGAGATGCAGACCGCCTACTATCTCCTGATGAACAGTTGAATCATCCAGTTGGACGATATGTGGATGGTCAAAACGCTCTGCTGTCTCTTTGACTGTGAGCAAGCACACAGGTTTAGCATCATCTAGCATATAGGCAACACGATCGCTAGGGTAATCAGGGTCTAATGGCAGGTATGCGGCTCCCGTTTTGACGACGGCCAATAGACTCACGACCATATCGATCGATCGAGGCAGAGCAATTGCGACAAATTGTTCTGGTCCAATGCCGTGCTTTTTCAAATAATGAGCTAATTGATTTGCTCGCTGATTCAACTCTTCGTAGGTCAAAGTGATTTCTTCAAACTGTAATGCTTCTGCATGTGGTGTTTTGCTGACTTGTTTTTCAAATAGTTCCCGTAAACATTCTTTTGGTAATTCTTGTTTTGTAGCATTCCAGTGCTTGAGGATGTTCTCTTTTTCTTTAGACAAGAGAAGGTTGAATTGACTGATTGTCTGATCTTGCTCTAGTCCGGTTATTTCCTCCAGCAATTGAAGAAAACGATGCTGATGAGCGTCAACCGCTTGCTCTTTGTAAACTGCAGGGTTTGCATCAAAATCGATTTGAAACCCGTTCCCATCTGCGCGGTCATAAATGTTGATCGATAAATCATCCACTGGTCCTGCTGAAAGATTATGCGCTTGACCCATGCTCTGATCGAACCTGAGATGATAATCAAATGGCATGATATTGATCTGTGGACCAAATAATCGTTGATTTCTGCCGATGAGTTTAAAGTCTCTCCTCATATCTTCGTGACGATATCTTTGATGAGGACGAATGGCTTTAAGTTCATCGGATACTTGGCGAACAAGTGCTGAGAGCGTCATTTCGGGTTTGCATGTTAAACGAAGAGGTACTAGGTTCATGACCATTCCAGGTGTTTGCAATGCGCAAGATCCAAGGCGCATCATAACAGGCAATCCTAAAACAATATCATGTGCACCAGTCATACGATGCATATATAGAGCGGATGCGGCAAGAATCATTTCATGCCAGGTACCACCGAAAGCTTGAGCATTTTTTTTCATTTTGCTTACCTTTGCGGCATCATAGCTAGCGGTTTTTCGGATAAAATCATCCGAAGTTCTTGGGGCAAGCTCAGCAAGGCTAACGATTTCAGGTTGATCAGCAAAGCGATTTTTCCAAAAAGCCTGATCATCTTCATAGCGATTGGAATGTTGATATGCGATCTCCTCTTGGACTACGTCATGGAAGGTGCCAAATGTTTGAGAAGGCACAGGTTTTTCTTGCGATAGGGCTGAATAGACCTCAGCAACACGACGTGCGATGAGTGAAAAGGCGAACCCATCAATGGCAATGTGATGAATGCGCTGATACCAGAGAAATCGATCGTCCGCAATTTGAAAGAGTACTTCACGGAACAATACATCTTTCTCTAAAGAGACTGATGTTGAAAGATCTGTCTTCATCCATGCTTTAGCTTCATCAAGCGGCTGTTTTTCATTTTGTAAATTGATGAATTGAAATGGGATATCGCTTTTGGATGTAAACCATTGCTTTGGACCGTCAGCATCTTCAACGAAGCGCATATGCAGAGAATCTGCTTCTAAGACAGTCTTTCGGATGGCTGCTTCAAAGTGTACTGGATCAATATATCCTTTAATATCTATATACTCAGCTGTATTGAAAATTGGATTAGATGGATCAAGCTGTTGCGCATACCAAATGCCTGATTGGGCACCGGTCAGTGGAAATGAATCGACGGACTGGATCGACAAGGGTCTATACCTCCTTTACAAATAATCGATATTTGGGATAGATGGCTGTTTTTCTGGGAAAAGAAGGGTTCGCCAATGAGCGAGCGTTGGATTTGCTGCAAGCTCAACGAAATTGACTGCCGCTCCTTGCTGCCTCCACTTTTCCGCTAGGCTCATCATTCTAATAGAATCGAGACCTAGGTAGACGAGATTCTCGTCAAGCGGTATTTGATCCGGCTCGACTTGAAGATACTCAGCTACTTGGTGAAGGATTGAATCAAAGGATAGGTCATCACCGTCTGCTTCCTGTCCTGTTAAACGACAAATGATCTGGTCTGTTGTGGTGGTTACCGCACAGCGCTCAGCTGCATAGGTCATCGCCATTTTGTGATGCTTAAGTGAAAAGTCAGCAACGGCATCTGCGACAAAAAAGGTTTCAATATCGAGCATGAATGCTTCTGCGGCTGTCAGCATACAGCCGATATGTGCATATACGCCAGTAATGATCAGTTGATCTCGCCCATCTTCTCGGAGAATATCTAAAAACTTGGATTTTTTAAATGCACTATAACGCCATTTTGTCAGCACTGTATCTGCTTCAGATGGAGCGAGCTGATCAATGATCTTTGTCAATGCTTCATCATCACCAAGTCCAGGTCCCCAAAAATCCGTTAATAAGGCACGATCTTTTGGGTCTTGGTCACCAGGTTGAGCTGTATAAACGACTGGAATTCCAAGTTCATTGCATGTATCACGTAATTGTTCAATATGTTGAACTAACTCTGTGATCGGTGATGAATCGTGTTGAAATGCATTTAAAAAATATTGCTGCATGTCATGTATCAGCAGAACAGCACGATTCGGATCCGGTATCCAGTTCACTTTATTTTCGGGTAAATCTTGTGTGCTCGGCATTGGATACGCAGGAATAGTAGGGATTGCCATGGTTTTCACTCCTCTTTTTTTATGCGTTGGCAGTATGGATTGCAGCTAATTCTCTTAATGCTTTTTTACTGACTTTGCCTACACCTGTTTGTGGGAACGCATCGATCCATTCAATGCGGTCGGGAATTTTATAGGCAGCGAGTCCGCGTTCTCTTAGAAATGACTTTAACGCCTCGGGTGCTGGTTTGCTGTTGCCTTTCGCAATCACAAAGGCACATGAGCGTTCACCAAGGAACGGATCCGGCATGGACACCATGGCGGCATCATGAATGTCAGCATGCGCAAGTAAATGGTTTTCGACTTCTTCAGCGGCCACCTTTTCGCCACCACGATTGATTTGATCCTTGTCTCTGCCTTCTACAACAACATTTCCTTCTTTGGTTAATCGCACGATGTCACCTGTTCTGTAAAAGCCATCGGGTGTAAAGGCTTTTTTATTTTGTTCAACGGCTTTATAGTAGCCACGAATTGTATAGGGCCCTCTTGTCAAAAGGTGTCCTGCTACTTCATTAGGGACTGGCTTGTCTTCATCATCTACCACTAGTACCTCATCATATTCAGACATCGGACGTCCTTGTGTATGAATAATGACATGTTCAGGATCATCCAATCTGGTATAGTTGACCAGACCTTCTGCCATGCCAAAAACTTGCTGGAGCTTACATCCAAGGGCAGGCATAACATGTTTTGCTGCCTCTGCACTTAATTTAGCACCACCGACTTGTAAAACCTTAAGACTAGATAAGTCATCTGATCGATGAGGAGCGGCCTCTAGCCAAATCAATGCGATAGGTGGGACCACAGCGGTAATGGTCGCACGCTCTTTTTCAATGAGTGGAAAGACTACATCAGGGCTTGAGCCAGGTGCAAGAACAACTCTTCCGCCTGCGTATAACGTCCCAAGGACTCCAGGCGAGCTTAATGGATAGTTGTGTGCAACTGGAAGTGTAGCCAGATACACACTATCTTGTGTGAGTTCGCACACCTCATTGCTTTTCCAAAGACTATAAATATAGTCATCATGTGTGCGAGGAATGAGCTTTGAAAGGCCTGTGCTGCCTCCAGATAACTGAAGAAACGCAATATCGCTTGCCTCTACATGAATTTGAGGATCAAGTGCTGGGTCCTTGCGCAGATCATCCAAGGCAAGGAATTCTTCAGCTTCCCCGGCAACAATGACATGAGGCAAAGAGGGAAGCTTTTCTTTCACTTGACGTGCAAGTGATCGATAATCAAAGCCGCCGTCGATATCTGTAATGACATATGCGTCTGCTTCGGCAAACTCAATAAAATACGTGATTTCACTGCTTCTATGAGATGGCAGCGAGAAGACGGGTAAAGCACCGATTCGAAATAAAGCGAAAATGACTTCAAAAAAAGCCGGAATGTTAGGAAGCTGAACGACAACTCGACTTCCCTTTTGAATACCAAGCTGATGAAAACCGGCGGCAAGACTGCTGACGCGCTCATCAAGTTCTTGGTAGCTCAAGTGCGTATGAGCATATGTAATCGCTGTTTTATTCCCTAACGATGCGGCGCGTGCACGAAGCATACCGCCAAAGGTTTCTCCACGCCAACAGCCGTTTTCACGGTAGCGTTTTGCAAATTCGTCTGGCCATGTAGGTGGTTGAACAAACATGTTTTGTCATCTCCTGTGTATTTTTATAGATGATGGATGCCCATAGCATGAAGCATCGTGTTGAATTTTGCAGATGTTTCGGCTAGCTCTTCTTCTGCCTTTGATCCTTTGACCACTCCTGCACCAGCAAATAGGCGAAGGGAGTGACCCTCAGCTTCTGCACAACGAATGGTGACAATCCAATCACCATCACCATTTTCATCTGACCAGCCGATCATTCCTGTGAAAAATCCTCGATCGAAGGGTTCAATCGCTTGGATTGCTGCACGTGCATCTGCTGTAGGTGTTCCGCATACTGCGGGTGTTGGATGAAGGCTAAGTGCTAAATCAATTGAAGACACTCCTGCATCTATTAATTCACCTTTTACGACAGTAGATAAATGCCACATCGTTTCTGTTTGTATGACTGATGGTGATGCAGGCACATTTAGTGTATGACAGTAAGGAGCGAGCGCCTTAGTGACAGCATTGACAACCACTGCATGTTCGTGTAAATCCTTCGCTGAAGTAAGTAGTTCATCGTGACGGCGCTGGTCTTCTACTGGATCTGAACTGCGTGGCCGAGAACCAGCGAGTGGATTGGAAATAACAGATGAACCAGTCTTTGAAAGAAGCAGCTCAGGGCTTGCGCCAAGAAGTGTTCGCTCTTGGGAAGATTTCGGATCAGCTACATTTGCAGCAAACGTATAGCCAGTCGTGTTATGACGAGCAAGTCGTTCGAGTATTGCTTTCGTATTCATTTCTCGATTTGATTTGAGATGGAGAGATCGAGAGAGTACGATTTTGCTAAGCTCTCCTTTCTCAATTTTAGCTAACCCTTCGTTCACACCATTCATGTAGACATCTGGAGAGGGGACAGGTGTCACCTCATAGGATGGAGCTGCCACTTCCGTCTTCTCATCACCTTGATGAAATTCGAGTGGATCACTAAACTGCACGTGGGCTGGAACACTTAAGCGAACCGGTTGCGCCGGATCAAACGGAACAGCACCTGCAACAATCGGTGTTCGAATACCAGCTTGTTTGGCAGCGTCAAATACGTGCGCTACCCTTTTGGATAGTTCATTTAGCTGATTGGTTTCAATATGCTGGAAGATCCCTTCTGCCAGTATCGTGCGTTTAGGGGAAGCAAGGAAAAAAGAGCCTGGCTGATAGTCTTGGATCAACTGTACTTTTTCTTCTGTCGACAATAATGAATGTTTCATGAAAAGGCCTCCTTTTTGATGAAATGCTAGATTCCGAGTGTTGCGCCACCATCAATCGTCAGATTCTGCATCGTAATGTGACTGGCTTGCTCAGATGCAAAGAAGAGTACTGCATCAGCGATATTTTGAGGATCAGCGATTTTTTGTAAAGGAATACCGGTTTTATACGTCTCTAATGAACCTTTGATCACATTGTCTGCACCTTGTTCATCAGACCATAACGCCCATTGCATAGGTGTTGCGGTAGAGCCAGGAGAGACGACATTGCATCTAATTCCGTAGGATGCTAGCTCTAATCCAAGTGTTTTTGTAAAGGAAGTAGCTGCTGCTTTTGAAGCGGCATAGGCAGCCATATTCATTCTAGGAATGCCACCGGCGTTAGAGCTGATGGTCACAATGACTCCCTCTGTTCTTTTTATCATGTATTTGGAGACAGCTTGAGATACGTAAAAGACACCATGTGTGTTGACTGCAAAGGTCTGTTCCCAGTCGTTTGCTCGAAGCTGGTCAATAGAACCCATTCGAAGAATGCCTGCTACATTGACCAGTAAATAAATGGGTCCAAGCTGCTGTTCAATTTGGCTGACAACATGTTGAACAGAAGTTTGATCGCTAATATCACATGGATAGGCAAAGGCGTGTATTCCTTCATCGTTCATTTGTTGAACAGTGCTTTGCAGTTGATCTTCATTTGCATCAACTGCCGCAATGATCGCACCTTCTTCGGCTAGTCTTTGCGCAACTGCTTGTCCAATACCTTGTCCGGCTCCTGTGATAAGCACAATCTTTTGAGATAGACCACTATATTTCATGTGTTCACTACCTTTCTTTCATGTCTGTGGTTGTTAATGGATCATGATAGAGTGCAAAACGAAAAGCGTAATTCATCAGTACCGGTAAAACTGACGTATGTCCTTCTTCAGGGAACTCGTGATAGGCGGAATGCAAGCCATATGAGGATAAAGGCAGCATGCGGTTTGCTAGTGACTGTGCATGATCATTCATTTGACATGGGTGGTGTTTTTCTAACTCACCCACACCAACAAGCAGCCGTACATCCTTAGGCACCTGACGTATACGGCTGGTGAATTGTTGTTCTTTTTCTAGAAACAATTCTTTGTTCCAGTGGATAGAAGGGCTGCCAGCAATGTATGTCTGATAAGCATCAGGGTGCTCAAATAGTGTGTGTAATGCAAAAAGACCGCCAAGAGAATGCCCAAAAAGTGTTTGACGCCCCCGATTAATTGGAAATCGTTGCTCGATATAAGGCTTTACAGTCTTTTCTAAAAATGAAAAGAAAGCATCGGCCCCCCCATATGTATAGGTGGAGAAATCCTTTCTTTTGTCTTCAATGGATGCGTCAGGACCTGTAAGAGTGAAATCATAATGCCTGAGTGGATGATAGGGCGCTTCTGTATGATAGCCAATTCCAACAATGATGGCAGGAACGACACCTGTTTTGTCAGGTCTTCTTGACTGTAGACGAAGTGCTTCGACCATTGTGCCGAAAAGTGAATTTCCATCAAGCACGTACATGACTGGAAAACCAGTCGCAGGAGGAGTAGTATTCGGTTTAAATATAAAAAGTCTGTATGGGTGTGCTGTGATTTCCAGTTGCTCCGTCCCAGGTATAAAAAAAGGACGGCTTTCTCCGAAAAGAGAATCCTTAGTACCCATTCCTTCAGGACGTTTGGACATATGTGACAATCTCCTTCCTCAAATTGACCCCGTTATGATAATAAAAGCTTGCGGATGTTGGATGAGTATAGAGATTGAAGATTGGGTCCTTCAAGTGAAAATGATTCTCAATTATCACGCAAGCAAGTCAAATGATAATGGTTATCAATTATGAAGTCAAATGTTCACTAAGTTGTATAATTGACGATGTAATGCAAATATTCAGTAAATAAAGGACTAACTTACTAACAAATTATTGGGAATGAGGAATTCCAGACCATGACAATCAAAAGGAGGAGAAGCGTCAAAAATCTTTACTTCCTCGGAATATTCACTGTTATTTCTGTTGTATTGATGAATAAATTATAGGTTTTTCTTCTCGAAGTAATTTTAGAGAAAAATAAGCTTATAGACCTATTTGTTTTTTTAGGAAACAAGAAGGGCAGTTTGTGAAAATCTGGTGACAATATCTCACCATTTATTTAAAGAAAAAGCGTATATTCATATACAATAGGAATCACTTCACTTTTCTTAGGAAGACAAGATCGAAGGGAATGTAGGCAGAATGAAAACCCCGTTAGGAAAGCTGAGGCTGAAACTGCTTGAAAATCAGTTCAAACTGAAAAATACATTTACAGTGGAGGAATATCATGAAATGAAGCAAGCACTACATGAAATACGGATGACATTTGCGGTCTATGAAGAATGGGATTTGTACCAGCGGGCCACCGATATGATCACCGTTCTCCTCTTTCACCACGCCCTCCAGCAAAACCACCACTGACACTTCCTCTTTTTAAAAAAATACACTGTTCAATGAAACATCGACATGGTAATTTTGACTATAGTCGATGTTTTTCACTTTTTTATTGATGAAAATGTTAAAATGATGAGTAGCGTATTTTTTTATGAAAGGACGGTGCTTGGCATGACGGAACTTCTCGATGACCGGCTGCCGCCGCAAAATATAGAAGCCGAGCAGGCCGTATTAGGTGCTGTTTTTTTAGAACCGTCTGCGCTAACGCTCGCTTCTGAGGTATTAATTCCAGAGGATTTCTATAGAATGTCGCATCAAAAGATTTACAATGCGATGCTTGTACTTGGTGATAGAGGGGAACCGGTCGATCTTGTCACGGTGACTTCTGAACTTGCCAATACAGATTTACTAGAAGAGGTAGGCGGGATTTCGTATTTAACCGATATTGCGAACTCTGTCCCAACTGCCGCAAACATCGAATACTATGCAAAAATTGTAGAAGAGAAATCAATTTTAAGACGTCTGATCCGCACGGCAACAACTATTGCACAGGATGGGTATACGCGTGAGGATGAAGTAGAGGATCTGTTGAGTGATGCTGAAAAGACCATTATGGAAGTGGCGCAGCGTAAAAACTCAGGAGCTTTCCAAAACATTAAGGACGTTCTTGTTCAGACATATGATAATATTGAACAGCTTCATAACCGAAAAGGCGATATCACAGGGATTCCAACGGGATTCTCTGAGCTTGACCGGATGACAGCTGGCTTCCAGCGAAATGACTTGATTATTGTAGCGGCTCGTCCATCGGTAGGGAAAACAGCCTTCGCATTGAACATTGCACAAAATGTCGCGACGAAGACAGACGAAAGTGTCGCCATCTTTAGTTTAGAGATGGGTGCTGAGCAGCTTGTCATGCGTATGCTTTGTGCAGAGGGAAATATCAATGCACAGAACCTAAGAACCGGTAATCTGACAGAAGAGGACTGGGGTAAGCTGACAATGGCAATGGGCTCGTTATCAAACAGTGGAATTTTCATTGACGATACACCTGGGATCAGAGTGAGTGAAATTCGCTCGAAATGCCGCCGGTTGAAGCAAGAAAACGGTCTTGGGATGATCCTGATTGACTACTTGCAGCTCATTCAAGGGAGCGGACGATCAAGCGATAACCGTCAGCAAGAGGTATCTGAAATCTCTAGGGCTTTAAAATCGCTGGCAAGGGAACTTGAAGTTCCTGTCATTGCCCTGTCTCAGCTTTCCCGCGGAGTAGAGCAGCGTCAGGATAAACGTCCGATGATGTCTGATATTCGTGAATCAGGAAGTATTGAGCAGGATGCCGATATCGTGGCATTCCTTTATCGTGATGATTACTACGACAAAGAATCAGAGAATAAGAACATTATTGAAATCATTATTGCCAAACAGCGTAACGGTCCAGTTGGTACGGTTTCACTGGCGTTCGTCAAAGAATATAACAAATTCGTCAACCTGGAAAGAAGATTTGACGATACGGGTGTTCCGCCCGGTGCTTAAAGCCCAGCTCAAGAAGCTGGGCTTTTTTGATCCATCTACATCGAAAGAATGACTGAAAAACAGCCGAAATGAGGAGGAGAGAGAGAAAAAGAGATCGTATACTAAAAGGAGAAAAGGAGTGATGACAGATGGAATTTCAACAGTTCAAAGCCGCTCAATTACGCATCGCACGTCCAACAGCCAACATGAACGAGGTTGTTTCCTTTTATGAAGAAGGCTTAGGGCTCAAACAAATAGGCTCATTTGATCAGCATGAAGGGTATGATGGTGTGATGCTCGGACTTCCTCACCAGCATGTTCATTTAGAAATCACCAAACATGAAGAAGAAGAGGGCCTGCCCGTTCCGCATCCAGAACAGCTGCTTGTTTTCTATATTCCTGATGAACAGGAGTTTCAGCAGATGAAAAAGAGACTGATCTCATTTGGCGGACGGCATGTCACCTCTACGAACCCATACTGGGATCGAGGAGGGGCAACCATTGAAGATCCAGATGGATACCGAGTTGTGCTCATGAACACAGAAGGAATTACCCCCGTTTAAAATAGACTCCCATGCTTGGTGGGAGTCTTTTCTGTTATGAGCGAGGTGTGACGCGCAGCTTCAGCTCTTTCAGTCCATACATGCCGCTGTTTGTCATCGGCACATAGGAGAGGAGCGCTAGTGACTCATATCGGTCCAATAAGGCCTTGATAGCAGTACATGCTTCCAAGCGGGCAAGTGGTGCGCCTAGACAGAAGTGGATGCCGTGGCCGAAGCCGATATGAGGATTAGGATGGCGGTGTATATCGTATTCATGTGCGTTTGAAAACTGGCGCTCATCCCGGTTGGCAGAAGCGAGAAAAACAATGACATTGTCTCCCTTTTTCAACGTTTTCCCTCCAAGCTCTGTGTCCTCTTTGACATAACGGACGATTGTAGGTGCTGGTGCACGGAAACGGACGGCCTCCTCCACAGCGCGCGGGATGAGCTCAGGTGATTGAGCGAGCGCTTCATACACCCCCGGCTTTTCCAACAAGCTAAAGATCATATTGGAAATCAGATTGGTGGTCGTTTCGTTGCCTGCTAAAAGGAGAAGATTGCAGAAAGGGATTAATTCATCCGCTGACAGCTTGTCTCCATTCTCCTCAGCTTGAATTAAAAGAGAAATCAAATCATCACCGAGATGCTGACGCTTGTCTTCGATGATGTCAGCAAAAAATGCCATCATGTCAGCTTCGCCTTGATCTCGTGTTTTCTGCCATTCAGCTACATCCTCTTCATTTTCACTTTTAGGCATACTAACCAGAATATCTGACCATTCTTTAAAGGATTGTTTATGTTCTGACGGCACACCTAAAAGCTCTGCAATGACAATGACAGGAAGCGGATAGGAGATGTCTTGAACAAGATCAATTTCTTCTTTCCCATCTATTTGCGCCATGAGTTCATCCATTAATTCTTGAATACGGGGTTCCCACAATTTCATCACTCGAGGTGTAAAGGCTTTGCTCACAATGGAGCGGATCCGCGTGTGTTTTGGCGGGTCCATCATCACCATTGTTTTCATTAGAGAATGCTTCCGCTGGTCTTTAGGAGGCTGACTAGAAAAGGTATCTTTATCAATAGTTACGCGTTTTGCTTCATCATATGTGAACACACTCCATGTTTGGCTGTTTTCATCAAAATGAACAGGCGATTCCTTACGCATTTTGGCATACCAATCAAACGGGTTATACGGGTCCTGCTTGTTTTTCCCTCTTAATAATGCTTTTTGCACGGCACTTGGTGTTGCTGTTTCCATGATCATCACTCCTTATGGGTTGTCAGATGATTCCTTTTTTTCGTTGTGTTAGATTAAAGTTAATTCATCAGCCGATAGGATTCAACCAACAGAAAAACGAAATCTGTTGAAGAAAATGGGAAGGGGAGAGCGGCTTGTGGCGGACTGCTACAGAGGGGATAAGCGAGCAACTGAATCAAAGCATCAATTAAGAAAAGCGTTATTTCATTTATTAAGAGAGAAGGAATGGGGAAAGGTTTCCGTACATGATTTAACGAAAAAGGCAGGCATTCATCGCACCACCTTTTATCAGCATTATGAAGATAAGTTTGATCTTGCCCAGCAAGTCGTGGATGAGATGTTTGATGTGATGAAAGCTGCTATTTTTGCTCCTGTACAAGAAGAGGATTGGCAGGCAGACCATGCAGCATATGTGTATATTTTTCGATTTTATCAGCATTTGCAGGAACATGAAGAGGAGTATCAGATTCTCTTGAAAAGAGGGCGAGAGCTTAATATTTATCAGACAGCCAGTGCTTTTTTTGAGGAAAGCTTTTCTTTGGGGTTAGAGGAGGTCACGGGTTCAAAGCCTGACCCGCATCACGTTCCTCTCGACATGCAGAAGCAATTTGTGATTTCTGCTTATGTTGGAACCGCTCAATGGTGGCTGAGGACAGGGAGACCGTATTCACCTGACTTCATGGCAAGCTCGATGATTCAATTGATTGAAAATCATGAACAAAGCAGGAATCGATAAAAACAGTTGTTTTTGCTCAAAATCTCCTTTTTCAAGCGTGGAAGAAGCGATTAAAGCGCTTTTCCTCACATTTAAAGCGAACAAAATTTGATTTCGAGATACTAATGTTCGGATTTAGCGTTGACTTTTTCGTTTTGCATTGATAAAATAAATGTGTTTGAAAGAGATAACGTTTTGAAAGGTTAACGGAGGTGCACGATATGTCTTCAGTAGTCGTAGTAGGTACGCAGTGGGGTGACGAAGGGAAAGGGAAAATTACCGATTTCCTTTCAGAAAATGCAGAGGTGATTGCCCGTTATCAAGGGGGAAACAATGCAGGTCACACGATCAAATTTGATGGAGTGACTTACAAGCTACACCTCATTCCGTCCGGTATTTTTTATAAAGAGAAAACTTGTGTCATCGGTAATGGAATGGTGGTTGATCCTAAAGCGTTGGTCACTGAGCTTGCGTATCTTCACGAACGGAATGTGAGTACAGAGAACCTCAGAATCAGCAATAGAGCCCATGTGATTCTGCCTTATCATTTAAAATTGGACGAGGTAGAAGAAGAGCGGAAAGGGGCTAATAAGATCGGTACGACGAAAAAAGGAATCGGACCAGCTTATATGGACAAAGCAGCTCGCGTCGGAATCCGCGTCGCAGATCTATTAGATCGTGAAGTATTTGAAGAGAAGCTTGCACGTAATCTAGAAGAGAAAAATCGTCTTTTAGAGAAAATGTACGACACAGAAGGCTTCAAAATTGAAGATATTTTAGACGAGTATTATGAATATGGCCAGCAAGTGAAAAAATATGTCGTGGACACGTCTGTTGTATTGAACGATGCTCTAGATGAAGGCCGCCGTGTTCTATTTGAAGGGGCACAAGGCGTTATGCTTGATATCGATCAAGGGACATATCCATTTGTGACATCCTCTAACCCAGTGGCTGGAGGAGTGACGATTGGTTCTGGCGTAGGACCTACGAAAATTCAACATGTAGTCGGCGTATCAAAAGCTTACACAACACGTGTTGGAGATGGCCCATTCCCAACAGAACTTCATGATGAAATTGGCGATCAAATCCGTGAAGTTGGCCGTGAATACGGTACGACAACTGGACGTCCGCGCCGTGTTGGCTGGTTTGACAGTGTTGTTGTCCGTCATGCCCGCCGTGTGAGCGGTATTACAGATTTATCTCTGAACTCAATCGATGTACTGACAGGGATTGAGACATTGAAAATCTGTGTCGCTTATAAATTGAACGGAGAAATCACAGAAGAATTCCCAGCAAGTCTAAAGGAATTAGCGAAATGTGAGCCTGTCTACGAAGAAATGCCAGGATGGACCGAGGATATTACAGGCGTGAAAAATTTAAGTGAACTGCCTGAAAATGCCCGCCACTATTTAGAGCGCATTTCACAATTAACAGGTATTCCACTTTCTATTTTCTCAGTCGGACCAGACCGTTCACAAACGAACGTTGTCCGCAGCGTGTACCGTCCATAAGTGTAGACAGATCAGACACCAGTAAAATCACACATTTTACTGGTGTTTTTTTGTTTAAATATTCCTTAAATTCAATAGAACGGACTTCCCGGAATTACCAAACTTCCCGGAATTACCAAAATATGATAACTGTATAAAGGGAAGGAGCGTTCAAGTGAAAGAAAGAATACGATTATTAGATATTTTACGAGGCTTTGCCATACTAGGCACATTGGGGACGAACGTTTGGTTTTTTGCGTATGCAGGGAATACCTTTGCGACAGATCAGATTGCAGATGAATATGAAAATGGCAGTTTGCTTGAAAGCATTGTTTCGATGTTCGTTTATGGCAAAATGCTCTCGCTGCTCACCATCATGTTTGGTGTTGGATTGGAGCTGAAGTACCAGCAGGCGAAAAGAAAAAACACACCTTGGCCGGGTACATATTTATGGATTCTTTTATTTTTATTTATCGAAGGCTTTGTTCATTTTGCCCTTGTGATGGAATATGATGTGCTCATGAGTTACGCCGTCACGGGTTTACTTGTGGCTTTCATTGTACGTGGAGGGGACCGGCGCATCAAAAAGGGCATGATCTTCTCTGGTTTGATTCACCTGCTAGTCATGTCATTTCTGATTGTGTTCTCCCTTTCTGAAATGGAGACAGAATCCTATGATCAAAGCAGTGAACCAATGCTAGAGGAGCAGCTGCCAGAGACATGGATCTCGCAGGTTCAAGAACGATTACAGTACTTTTTCATGTACCGCGAAGAAGCGATCTTTATCATTCCAATGAATACATTTCTGTTTTTATTAGGTGTTCGAATGATGAGAGCTGGTGTTTTTTATGCGAATACACGCGGACAATCTCTTCGGAAAACATTGTTCCGATTCGGTTTATGGATTGGTCTGCCGCTGAATGCACTCGTCTTCGTGCCGAATGAAATAGTGGAATTCGTGGTGCGCTACGTCTTTTCACCATTGCTCTCTATCTTCTATATAGCTGTCATTGCGAAGCTCTTGGCACTTACGGAATCTTGGTTCATGTGGACTTGGTTTGAATATGTAGGGAAAATGGCGCTCAGCTGCTACATCCTGCAAAATGTCATCTGCTCGATTCTTTTTTATAGCTGGGGATTGGGTCTTGGCGGTCAAATCAATGCACCCCTTATCGTATTGGCATGGCTGCTCATTTCACTTCTGCAAATAGCGATTTCAGCATTTTGCTTAAATGTATGGCGGATTGGACCAATGGAATATATCCGATCGCGGGCACTTCGCCGGGTGACGATGAAGAAAGCAACGTAAAGGGAGTGGCGCAATGTTTTTTAGGAAAATGACGAAAAGGGAGCAAATAAACGCAAAAAAAGCAGCTGTGCCGGCGTTTATCTTTTATCTTCTAGCATTAGGTGGACATGCGCTATATTCGTTCATCCAAGAGGATCGACCACCTGTCACGTTTGTGATATTAATGGCGGATCTCTTTGTTTATTTTATGGCAGACTGGCTATTCAACAAAATACATTCATAAAAAAGAAGCCCTCATTACGAGAGCTTCTTTCTTATTTTAGGCTTTTATATTGCCCTTTTAAATTTTTACGAATGTATTGGATGATTTTGCGCAATTCATTCGCATGCGGTCTGCCAAATGGGCTTGTTTGTCTTTGCTGATAGAGCACTTGCCCTTTTTCATTTAATAAGAAATAGGCGGGTTCTCCGTGTACCCCGTGATCTTCATATGGAGCATCTTCCCCGTGATAGAAGACTTCATATGCTTTTAATGATGTGAGATCTTGGTCAGACATGATCGGGAAGGAAAGTCCCTCTTTATCAGCAAATTCCTTCAAGTTCTCAGGGTTATCCGTTGAAATCGCCATTAAGTGAATATCCTTGTCTTGAAAGTATGATTGCTGCTTTTCTAGCTCCTTTAATTCCTCTACGCACACTGGGCACCAGGATCCTCTAAAGAAAATGATGAGGTGCCAGCTTTGATGCTCCTCTAAATGTTTATAGAAATCAATGTGTTCTCCCTGCACCGTTGGCAGTGAAAAATTGGGCATTTTATCTCCTGATTTGAATGAACTCATGCTGCTTCCTCCTTTTTCAATCACAATGTTACTTGTCTATTGTATAACCATTTTCAGACGGTCTAAAACGTTTCTATGTGCTTGAATAAACAGTGACCATTGAAAAGAAGGATCAAAATTGAAGGCGATTGCAGAAATGGGTGATTTGACAGGAGATATCAAATCCGACACTTTTTTTAAAAAAATGTCGAAAAACGTATTGCCATATGTAATGACTCTATGATATTATAAATCTCGTTGTTGCAAAGGTCTCTGAAACTTGTTAGGATGCGATGTTCCAGCTTTTTTGAAAGCGATTGGTTTGACGCAATACAGCTTCTTCAGATTCACTTTTCACAAACCGAGAGCCATTAGCTCAGTTGGTAGAGCATCTGACTTTTAATCAGAGGGTCGAAGGTTCGAGTCCTTCATGGCTCACCATGTATTGGCCCGTTGGTCAAGCGGTTAAGACACCGCCCTTTCACGGCGGTAACACGGGTTCGAATCCCGTACGGGTCATTGATTTACTTTAGCGTTAAGCTAATTTTTCCTCACTTGCTTGAAAGAGCACCACGATTGCTTTTTCGGGCAAGTTACTGAGGTCCGGTAGTTCAGTTGGTTAGAATGCCTGCCTGTCACGCAGGAGGTCGCGGGTTCGAGTCCCGTCCGGACCGCCATTTATACATATTCATCTTTTTGATGATGGCTCGGTAGCTCAGTTGGTAGAGCAACGGACTGAAAATCCGTGTGTCGGCGGTTCGATTCCGTCCCGAGCCACTTCCAAACGCATCTGCAATCGCAGGTGCGTTTTTATTTTATGAAAAGAAGGCATAAAAAGGGAGAAGCCGGACCTAGGTAGGGCCCGGCTCCATAAGAAGAAGACGTTACATGTATATAGACGTTTGGTGATTGGAAAAGTTTCGATAAAAAAGGAAAAAGTCATCAATTTTTTTGAGCCGTGTCCTTCCTATCCAACGTTCACTAGAAAAGAAAGCCGTTATTATTTTTATCTTTGCCTCGTAAAACGTTATAATAGATAGTGAGCCTTTTTTACTCGAACGAAAAAGGCCTGATGAGACATGCAAAATGAAATGACATAGATGCTAAAAATGCAGGAGGAAATCATAATGGAAAAAAAGATTCTTGTCGTAGATGATGAAAAACCGATTGCGGATATATTGGAATTTAACTTAAGAAAAGAGGGCTATGAGGTTCATTGTGCGTATGACGGAAATGAAGCCCTTGAAATGGTAGAAGAAATGAAGCCGGACATCATTCTGCTCGACATTATGCTGCCGAACAAAGATGGCGTTGAAGTATGCCGTGAAGTGAGAAAGAAATATGACATGCCGATTATTATGCTTACAGCGAAGGACTCTGAAATTGATAAGGTCATCGGTCTTGAGCTTGGAGCGGATGATTATGTGACGAAGCCATTCAGCACGCGCGAGCTGCTTGCACGTGTGAAAGCGAATTTGAGAAGACAGACAGCTGCTCCGCAATCGGAGGAAGAATCTGAATCAAATGATATCGAGATTGGATCACTTGTCATTTACCCAGATGCGTATGTCGTGTCTAAGCGTGAGGAAACGATCGAGTTGACGCACCGTGAATTCGAATTGCTTCATTACTTAGCGAAGCACATTGGACAAGTCATGACACGTGAGCATTTACTACAAACTGTATGGGGCTACGATTACTTTGGAGATGTCCGTACAGTAGACGTTACAGTGCGCCGTCTTCGGGAGAAAATTGAAGATAACCCTAGCCACCCGAGCTGGATCGTGACAAGACGAGGCGTCGGCTACTATTTAAGAAACCCAGAGCAGGACTAAGATTCTTATGAATAAAGTAGGTTTTTTTCGCTCGATTCACTTCAAATTGACCTTAATCTACGTGCTGCTGATCATTGTCGCCATGCAGATCATTGGCGTCTACTTTGTGAAGCAGCTAGAGCAGTCCTTAATTAATTCTTATGATAATTCCTTGAATCAGCGAATCTACTCGTTATCGTATTACCTAGAACAGGATTCATCGAAAAGCAAGGCGGAATTAAAAGAGGATGCTCAAAAGATTTTAAACGATTTTAACAACAAAGATGAGTCTAATGAAATTTCTGAAGTCAGCTATATTGACGAAAGCAGAGAGGTCATTGCCTCTGTGAATAATGGCAGTCAAGAGATTGCCGGGAAAAAAATCACAGATCAAATCATTAGCCGTATTTTCGCGGTTGGCAAAGACTACGAGAAAAAATTCTATGACCCAGAATCGAATAAACGAGTCCGCATATCAGCGACAGCCGTGAAAAATGAAAACCAAGAAACCGTTGGTGTCATTTATGTGGTCTCCTCCATGGAAAGTGTTTTTAACCAAATGCGAACCATTAATACGATTTTGGCAACGGGAACGCTGCTTGCCCTTGGGATTACTGCTCTACTTGGTATATTCATATTCAGAACCATCACACACCCAATTTCGGATATGAGAAAGCAAGCGATCGAGCTCGCCAAAGGGAACTTTTCCAGAAAGGTCCGAAAGTATGGACATGATGAGATCGGTCAGCTAGCGACGACCTTTAACCATCTGACGAGAGAGCTGGAGGAAGCTCAGCTGATGACAGAGGGTGAGCGGAAAAAGCTTTCTTCTGTCATTGCATATATGACGGATGGTGTCATTGCAACGAATCAAAACGGTGCCATTATTCTATTAAACAGCCCGGCATTAGAGCTTCTGAATGTTTCACGTGAAACAGCATTAGAGATGCCCATTACGTCATTGCTCGGCCTAGAGGAAACCCATACATTTGAAGATTTAGTTGAAAATCAAGACTCCATGCTGATAGAAATTGAACGCGAAGATCAGCTGTCTGTTTTGCGTGTCAATTTTTCAGTCATTCAGAAAGAGCATGGGAAGATCGACGGCTTAATTGCTGTCATTTATGACGTGACAGAGCAAGAGAAAATTGATGCTGAACGCCGTGAATTCGTAGCGAACGTATCGCATGAGCTGCGTACACCGCTGACGACGATGCGAAGCTATCTTGAGGCATTAGCTGAAGGTGCAATTGGTGATAAAGAGCTTGCGCCAAGGTTCCTCAGTGTCACGCAAAATGAAACAGAGCGTATGATCAGGCTTGTCAACGACCTGCTCCAGCTGTCCAAATTCGACAGCAAGGACTATCAATTCAACCGTGAGTGGACGAACTTTATCAGGTTTATCTCGCTCGTCATTGATCGTTTTGAAATGACGAAGGAGCAGCATGTCGATTTCATCCGCAATCTGCCGCAGCGTGAAATATATGTGGAAATTGATCAAGATAAAATCACACAGGTGCTCGATAACATCATTTCCAATGCCATGAAATATTCTCCAGAGGGTGGACATATTACGTTCACAGTCGATCTGGATGAGGATGAAGGGCTTGTGTTATTCAGCGTCAAAGATGAAGGAATCGGTATTCCGAAGAAGGATATGGATAAAATCTTTGAACGTTTTTATCGAGTGGATAAAGCAAGAACAAGAAAGCTTGGCGGTACCGGCCTAGGACTTGCGATTGCAAAAGAAATGGTACAGGCTCATGGCGGAGATATTTGGGCTGACAGCATTGAAGGAAAAGGAACAACGGTAACCTTTACCCTTCCGTACAATGAAGAACAAGAGGATGATTGGGATGAAGCGTGAGACCTTTAAAACCATAATATTGACAATCCTAATTGCGATCAGTCTTGTGTTTACATGGAATATTTGGATGTTCCAGCCCGTCATGCAGGATCAGGCGGATGCCGGCACAAAGGTTGTTGAAACGAAGAAGATTTCAAGCGATGAGCCCCGAAGTCTCATTGATGTCGTGAAGCCGCGTGAGATGTTCATCCATTCCAATGGAGAGCATTTCAAAGTGGATCAAAAGGAACTCTTCCAAAACTTTTGGAATGATGTGAGCCTGTGGGATGTCAAAGAGATTGCCGATGTGTCGGACCAATATTCCGAGCAGAGATTTAAAAATTTCTTCTATGGACGCGGAGGACAGGGGAAGACATTGGATCTTGTGTTCAATGATCCGATTCCGATTGATATTTTCCAAGCACTGTTTAAATGGCCGAATAAATCCATTGAATACAACTCATTTGATCGGATGATTGTGCCGTTTGCCCAGCAGGATAAGGCCAATAAAAAAGTCTATTTGGTCTCATATAGCAAGGAAACGGTGCTTGAGCTGACGATTGAGTCCGCCAACTATCGTAATCTGATGGACAGCATCGCAGCCGCTCAAAACGAGATGCCGCGCTATGATCTTTATACATTCTCAGAGAATTCTAAAAGAGATTTCCTCCTGCCGAGAAAGCAAAAGCAGCTTGAAGCAAAAATGTTCTTTATCGAAACGATTAAGACAACCAAATTCAAGGACGCTTTGTTTACAGACCCAAGTCTTGTCGGTGAGGAATCTAATTTAAACCGGACGGTGTATACAGATGGGACAAGTCGTCTTGAAGCCAATCAAAAAGATCACCGCATCCAATATCAGCACCGCAATATCAATTCCAGTACTGTTTTTCAAACGGGGGATTTGATCAAGCGAAGCGTGAAGTATTTCAATGATACGGGAAGCTTTACTGATGACTATCAATACTTTGGCATCAACAGCAACCAGCAGCTGTCCTTCAATATGTTTATGGATGGTCTGCCAATCGTCAATAGTACGAAGCATCCATTTGGTATGACCTCTCTGGAAGTACAATGGGCGAATGATGACATCTTGAATTACAAGCGTCCAAACTACATTCTTGGCAACAAAGCGAGTCAGAGTGAACAGGTCAAGCTGATGAATGGGACAGAGCTGAAGAATCTGATCATCAAACAGACGAAATATGATGATCTGGAGAAAATTGAACAGATTTTCCCTGCGTATCAAGCTGCGACAACGGCATCAGATCAAGATCAAGCGATGTTTGTCTGGCTGGAGCCAGTATGGTGCATGAAATATAACGGCAAAACCGTGATTCTATCGAATGATCTGCTGACAGAGGGGAGCGAGAATAATGGAGTGGAATAAGACCAAAACGATCTTTATCCTAGCCTTTCTCGTTCTCGATATCTTTCTAGGTTTTCAATACTTTGAAAAACGATCGACTGATCATTTTGCGATTATCGAAAAAACGGATACGCTGGAAGAAATGAAGGCAGACGGAATCAAATATGGCAATCTATCAGATGAAGCGAAGATTGGATACCGCATTACAGCTGAAAAGAAGCAATATACGAAAAAGGATGTCGACGGATTAGCTGATCAAAAGGCGAAAAGCACATTCCCGAAAACTGACAAAGATGATCCTGTCACGTTGCTTGAAATGACATTCAATAAACCAGTCGCATTGCCGAAAAAGGATATGAAAACAGCAGCGACGAACCTTGTGAACCAGCGTTTGCTGGATGGGAAGAATTATAAGCTGTGGAGTATTGATGAAGAGACAGGTAAAATCGTCTTTTTCCAAACGTATAAAGGGAAATACATCTTCCAAGAAGGCCTTGATGACACCGAAACCATCGGAAAAATCACATTAGATTTGAACGATCAAAACGAGGTCGTATCATATCAGCAGTCGATGGTGACGTCGATTAATGAAGTGAGAAAAGAAACCCTTGTCCCGGCGCTTGAAACTGTGAAGGACTTATATACGCAAAATATGCTGAGCCAAAACACGACCGTGAACAAGGTGGAACTTGGCTACTATACGCAATACCCAGGTGCAAGCACGCAGGTCATGGTTCCTGTATGGAGAGTGGAGCTTGAAGGCGAATCAGCTGGTTCAAAGAAAAAGACAGAGGAAGAATATTTGATCAATGCCATCGACGGCTCAACACTTGATCATATAGAGAAAGATGACAAATCTTCAATGGAGTGAGAGAACATGAGCTTGCAGTTCAGTGTACTAGCGAGCGGAAGTACGGGGAACGCTTTTTATTTAGAAACAGACGAGCATGCCTTTTTGGTGGATGCTGGCCTAAGCGGCAAGCAGATGGTCGAGCTGCTTGGTCAAATCGACCGAAAGCCTGAAGACTTGGACGGAATTTTTGTGACACACGAGCACTCAGATCATATTAAGGGGCTTGGTGTCATGGCAAGAAAGTACAAACTCCCCGTCTATGCAAATGCGAAAACGTGGAAGGCAATGGAATCTCATATTGGGAAGATTGACACCGAGCAGAAATTTCATTTTGATATGGAGACGGTTCAATCCTTTGGCGGTCTTGATGTCGAGTCATTTGGCGTGTCACATGATGCGGCAGAGCCTATGTTTTACGTGTTCCATTATGGAGGGCGAAAGCTTGCCCTCATGACGGATACAGGCTATGTGAGTGATCGCATGAAAGGAATTATTAAATCAGCCAATACATTTGTATTTGAGAGCAATCATGATGTCGGTATGCTGCAAATGGGCCGATACCCATGGAGTATTAAGCGCAGAATCCTGAGCGACGTTGGACATGTATCGAATGAAGATGCCGCTCTTGCGATGACAGATGTAATTGGGGATGCCACCTCACGCATTTACTTAGCTCACTTGAGTCAAGACAACAACATGAAGGATTTAGCCCGTATGGCGGTCCAGCAGACGCTTGAAATGAAGGGCTATGTTGTGGGGGACGGCTTTGATTTATATGATACGGATCCGAAAAAAGCAACCCCGCTTTGCGCCGTATGATTTTGACAATCGTATGATTAAGATAAGAGCTTCTTACCAACACTATATACATCATCTATTCACTGAAAGGAAGGAAACATAGTGGATTATCGCGATGTAGAGTGGAAGCCGAGACGGAGCAGAAAAGGATATTTCCTATCTGGTTTGATCGGTGTATTGGTAGGAGCTTTTTTAATGGGATTCTTTTTCCCCTATGTATCTGGACAGAGCGGCAGTCCCTTTGGTTGGCAGCCGGCCGGAGACCAGCAAGCATCAGAGGGCCCTTTAAAGACAGTCAATGTGAGCGTCAATGATGCTGTCACGAAAGTGGTGTCTAGTATGTCGGATACGGTTGTCGGCGTCATTAACATCCAAAAGTCGAGCTTTTGGGAGGAAGGTGGAGAAGCAGGCAGCGGGTCAGGTGTGATTTATAAAAAAAAGGGCGATACCTTTTATATCGTGACCAACCATCATGTCATCAAAGGCGCAAACCAGCTTGAAGTGAGCCTTCAGGACGGGACAAGAATTGGAGCCGATCTTGTCGGCAGCGATCAGCTCATGGATTTAGCGGTACTCACCGTCAAAAGTGATAAGATCAAGAAAACCGCCGCCTTTGGCAATTCAGATCATGTGAAGCCAGGTGAGCCAGTCATCGCCATTGGAAATCCATTAGGGCTTGAATTCGCGGGCTCTGTCACACAAGGTGTCATTTCAGGAACGGAACGTGCGATTCCTGTGGACTCGAATGGAGACGGACAGGCGGATTGGAATGCGGAAGTTTTGCAAACAGATGCCGCCATCAATCCGGGAAACAGTGGTGGTGCGTTGATCAATATGGACGGGAAAGTGATCGGTATCAATTCAATGAAAATTGCTGAATCAGAAGTTGAAGGAATTGGGCTGTCCATTCCTGCGAATTTGGTTATCCCTGTCATAGAGGATTTAGAGCGCTATGGGGAGGTCAAACGTCCATACCTTGGGGTTGGCATGAAATCATTAGCCGATATTGCGAGCTACCACTGGCAGGAAACGTTGAAACTGCCAGAAAAGGTCACAACCGGGGTCGTCGTGATGAGTGTTGAACCTTTGTCTCCAGCAGGAAAAGCGGGGCTAAAAGAGCTGGATGTCGTGACATCCTTTGATGGCAAAGATGTACAGAATATCGTGGATCTGCGTAAATATTTATATCAAAAGAAAGTCGGCGACAAGGTAAAGGTGCAATTTTACCGAAGCGGAAAGAAAAAATTAGTAGAGGTCAAACTCTCCCAGACCGACCGATTCGGCGGATAACCAGTTCCAACAAGGGACTGGTTTTTTTTGCATGCTCATCATATGATGAAGGAAAGGGGGAGGTACGATTGGTTACACTACAACCGATGTCACAAACAGATTACGATTCATTGATGGAGGAAGCCATTAAGCGGTATGCAGAAGAAAAAGTGCTCGCAGGGACATGGGAGAAGGAAGAAGCACTTGAGAACGCAGAAGATCAATTTGATAGGCTGCTTCCAGAAGGTCTTCAAACAGAACATCATGAGCTGTGGAACTTCTTAAATGGAGAAGAGGCGATTGGCTGGGTTTGGCTTTGTTATGATCCGAATCACCCTCAACAGGAAGGATTTATTTATAACTTTATTTTGTTTGAAGCTTATCGAGGAAAAGGTTTTGCGAAGCAGGCCATTGCTGCATTAGAGGAGCAGGCAAAGTCATTAGGTGTGCAAAAACTCTCGCTGCATGTCTTTGCTCATAATCAAATTGCCCGTGCGTTGTATGAGAAGACGGGATTTGCGGAAACCGGCATTTACATGAGCAAACCCTTATAAAAAAGAAGAAGTACCGTGCGGAGAGCGTACGGTACTTTTTATGAGGAAATCATGGCATCCTGAGCCGTGACTCTGTATAGGTCTATTTTGCATTTCACGAAAGCGCGGATGATCGCAGGGACTTGGGCTTCTGAACGAATCAACAATGAGGTCTCGTCATCACTGATCACAAGATCTGTTCCCACAGTTTGTAAATACTGCGTGAGAACAGGCTTCACCTCATCATCAATCCATGCATGCCTGAATGTTGCACGAATGTTTGAGGATGTGATGGTTTTCTCTTGAGGATAAGTATGTGGGGACACTAATTTTCCTTCAGAAATAAACGCAGTTTTGGTACAGATACTATCTGTGAACCTTGGACGGTCAGTTGTTAAAAAGACGGTTTTGCCTTCATCTTTTAACGTATCAATGACCCGCTGGATATTCAAGATAGAATCTGAATCAATATCGGCAAAAGGCTCGTCGAGCAAAATAAATTCAGGTTGATGGGCGATGGCCTGCGCAATTCCGAGCCGCTTCTTCATACCAGGAGTAAAGGCACCGACTTTCTCCTGATGATAGCGATGTAAACCGACGAATTCGAGTAATTCTTCATAATCGCTCGTTTTCTGGCGTGTACCGGTAATTTTTGATAAATAGGCAATATGCTCAAGTGCCGTGAGCCCTTCATATAAGTCCGTATATTCAGGCAGAACACCGATGTGATGCCTCACTTTTTTTAACGAAGGCATGTCCATCATTGTAAACGTACCAGAGGTCGGGCGGGAAATTCCCGTAATGATATTGAAAAACGTGGTCTTACCAGCACCCTTTGGTCCGATGAGTCCGAAGATATCGCCTTGATTGACATCAAGGTTAATATGATCTACTGCGACTTTTGTTCGATATTTTTTTGTAAGCCCTTTTGTATGTAGCATTTAGACATCCCTCCTTTGAAACAGCAGCGCAGTTCCAATGAGTAAGACAACGGTCAATGCTGCATTCATCAGCACATAGGTCAGCGGTTCATTCCATCGCGCATAATAATAAGGCGTCATGTATTTGAACCAATGAATCAACCGTTCTGAAGAGAGAACAGAAATCATACTGACGATTGGGAAAAGAAAGGAAAACAACATACCGACAAACATCGATTTCTGCGGTGTTGGAAAGAGCATGGACAGAAACAAAGTACATGAGATGCCGACACTGATAAAGGTTAAGGTTTTTAAGGCATCAGAGAACAGAAAACGATGTGAAATCACCATATTCAGTACATATGTCGTCATAATGCAGCTGAGCCAAAACAGCATCAGTCCAAGATATTTTCCGACGATAATATTCAAACGGGTCGTTTTACTGACGAGAAAACGAATGGTTTTCAAGTGAATTTCGCGACTCATAATATCATGAGACAATAAAAAAATAAGGAAAAAACCAAATAAAGACATCACCAGTTCATTCCCAATGGAATAAGGGTCCTTTGCCTGTTCCCATTTCCCTTGATAAGCAGCTATAAATGGAAGACTTGATACAAAAGTAGATAAAATGAAAATAATAACAATTGTTAAGATGGATTTTGTGCTTTTGAAGAGCTGCTTAAACTCATTCATACAGATGGTCCACACACACTGTACCTCCCTTCCTCTTTATTATAACGCTAGAAAAGAAAGACACCATATCTCGCTCTTTAACATTTGTTTAAATTTTATAAAAAGAAGACTCTTCCAGTATCAGTTGACTCATTTTTAAAAATGTTCAGAAAAATATCTTGATTTATAAAATAACATCATGTATGATAGCTTTAATTCAAAATAGTTGAACAGGCAATGACGAGAGAAAGTACAATCATCAATTTTTCCACAGAGAGCTTCGGCAGCTGAAAAGAAGCAAAAATAATGATTCGAAAAATGGTCTCTGAGCCTCGTACTGAACATATCTTTGATATCAGTAGGTCACGACGAGAGTTGGTACTCGTTATCAAAACCACAGTATATGAGCCAGATTGGAGCTTTGTACTTGTAGAGGCTGTTTAGCGCGAGCAAACAGTAAATAAAGGTGGTACCACGAGACAAATACCTCGTCCTTATGATTCAAAGATAAGGATGGGGTATTTTTTATTGTCCACTTTTTTCATACAAATGTTCAAATGTTCCACGTGAAACACCACAACCATTTTTTCAAATGAAAGGGAGATTAACATGAGTGAACATGCATTGGTTTTACAATCAGATTTCGGCATTGATGACGGAGCAGTCAGCGCAATGTACGGAGTGGCAAATACGGTAAGCAGCAACATCCGCATTTTTGATTTAACACACAACATTCCGCAATATGACATTTGGGAGGCATCTTATCGCCTGCTGCAAACCGTCACATATTGGCCGGAAGAAACGGTCTTCGTATCCGTTGTTGACCCGGGCGTTGGATCAGAGCGAAAGAGTCTTGTCGTCAAAACAACAAGCTCGCACTATATCATTACCCCAGATAACGGGACACTCACGCACGTCGCGCAGGATATTGGGATTATGGAAGCCCGTTATTTAGATGAAACCATTAACCGGCTGCCGAAGTCGGGAAAATCACATACATTTCATGGGAGAGATATTTACGCGTATACAGGCGCGAGAATTGCTTCAGGCGTGATTTCTTTTGAAGAAGTCGGATCAAAGGCGAATATTGATGATATTATTCACCTTCCAGTCGTAAAGGCTTATGCCAAAGAGGAAGTGATCACAGGAACAATTGATATTTTAGATGTGAGGTTCGGAAACCTATGGACAAACATTCATCACACGTTATTTGAACAACTTTCAATCAATTATGGTGATGCAATAGAAGTTACCATTGCCAACGGCCCGAAAAATGTGTATAAAAATATCATGACCTATGGACGATCTTTTGCCGATTTAAAGGTAGGCGAACCACTCGTATATGTCAATTCACTCGATCATTTAGGCGTGGCGATCAATCAAGGGTCATTTGCAAAGGCTTATAACATCGGTACAGGCACAGGCTGGCGCCTTTCGATTCGCAAAGCTCCGCGCATTATATACGAATAAGAGGAGGAAACAACATCATGGCAGGTAAACAACTTTCAACGAAAACTGTCGTTGCCATCGGAATTGGCGCAGCCGTCTTTGTCATTTTAGGACGCTTCGTCTCCATTCCAACTGGAATTCCGAATACACAAATTGAAACATCGTACGCATTCCTTGCATTAATGGCCGTTTTATTTGGTCCTGTTGCAGGCGCACTGATTGGTTTTATTGGCCATCTCATTAAAGATGCCACCACATTTGGCCCTTGGTGGAGCTGGATTATTGTTTCGGGTGTTGTTGGTTTACTGATCGGCTTCATTTCAAACCGTTTAAAAGTAGAAGAGGGCGACTTCGGCTGGAAAAAGATCACGCTCTTCAACGCCGTACAAGCAGGCGCACAGGCATTAGGCTGGTTTGTCATTGCCCCTGTACTCGACATTGTGATCTATGCAGAACCTGCGAACAAAGTGTTTGTGCAAGGTATCGTAGCAGGAATTTCGAACATCATCACAGTCGGTGTACTAGGAACAATCATCATTGCAGCTTATGCGAAAACGAGAAGCAAAAGCGGCAGCCTATCGAAAGAAACATCATGAAGCAAGGTGGAACACATAAATGAAGAAACCGATGATTCAATTCGAGCATTTCGGATTCAAGTATCGCAGTCAGTCAGAACCGACATTGAAAGATATCAACCTGACCATCTATGAAGGGGAAAAAGTCCTCATCGCAGGCCCGTCTGGATCGGGAAAAAGCACATTAGCCCATTGTATCAATGGGCTAGTTCCTGCGTCTTATAAAGGGTCTATGGAAGGAAGTCTTCACATCGGCGGTAAGAATGCAGAGAAAGAAAACATTTTCTCCCTCTCACAGCTTGTCGGGACGGTGCTGCAGGACCCTGATGGGCAATTTATCGGGCTGACCGTTGGTGAAGACATCGCGTTTACGCTTGAAAATGATCAGGTCACGCGCGAAGAGATGAAAGCCCGTGTAGCAGAAGCGGCGAGATTAACAGAAGTAGACGGCAAGCTGGCAGCATCCGTGCATGAGCTGTCAGGCGGTCAAAAACAGCGTGTAGCCATTGCAGGTGTACTTGTCAACGATGTCGACATTTTATTATTTGATGAACCACTTGCAAGCCTTGATCCTGCTACTGGCAAAGAAGTGATCGATCTCATCGATCGACTGCAAAAAGAAACGAAAAAAACCGTCGTGATGGTCGAGCACCGATTAGAGGACGTCCTCTTTCGTCATGTGGACCGCATCATCGTTGTCAATGACGGAACGATTGCGGCTGATATGACACCAGATGAATTACTCGCTTCAAATGTGTTGGAAGCGGTGTATTTGCGCGAGCCATTATATGTGAAGGCCTTGAAATATGCAGGCATTCCGGTCGCACCAGGAGATCAGTTAGCTAATTTACAGCACCTCACCTTAGATGACGAGGCAAAAGAGAAAATCGAACAGTGGATGGAAGCATCTGAGCATCAAACAGAGCAGATTGCAGCGCAGGATTTACTAGAAGTACGTGAGCTGAGCTTTGACTATCCGACAAGACCAAACACGCTGAGCAACATCTCTTTTACCGTCAAAAAAGGAGAAATGATCAGCATCGCAGGAGCCAATGGTGCGGGCAAGACGACATTGTCCAAGCTGCTCTGCGCGTTTGAAAAGCCAACTGAAGGGACAATCCTTTTAAGTGGTGATGACATTACAGGAGATACGATCAAACAACGCTCCGAACGAATCGGTGTCGTCATGCAAAACCCAAATCAAATGATTTCAAAACAAATGATCTTTGACGAGGTCGCACTTGGTCTCGTTTTAAGAGGCGTACGAGAAGACGAAATCAAGGAACGGGTGGAGCGGGTTCTGAAAGTATGCGGACTGTTTCCATTTCGGAATTGGCCCATCTCGGCCCTCAGCTTTGGACAGAAAAAACGCGTCACCATTGCGTCTATTCTTGTATTAGAACCTGAAATCATCATTTTAGACGAGCCAACCGCCGGACAGGATTTTAGACATTATACAGAAATGATGACGTTTTTAGAGCAATTAAATAAGCAGGATGTCACGATCTTCATGATCACCCATGATATGCATTTGATGCTCGAATACACAACAAGAACCATAGTCATTTCAGATGGAGAAAAAATCGCAGATGACACACCGGCCAAAGTGCTGACAGATCAACTGCTTGTCCAAAAGGCGAGTTTAAAGGAAACGTCGCTGTATGAACTGGCGCTGAAAGCAGACTGGCCGAATCCAAATGAACTCGTGGATCGCTTCATTGAGGTTGACAGAAAGGAACGAATGACATGGCTGTAGACATGCTGTCCTATATCGATCGCCCGTCGCCGATTCACCGGCTGACAGGTGCAACCAAACTCATTTGCTTTATCCTCTGGTCATCCGCAGCGATGCTCACGTATGATACAGGCGTATTAGTGTTTATGCTAGCCGCCAGTATCGTATTCTTTCAGCTGTCGAACGTGCGACTTCGTGATATATCCTTCGTGGTGATCGTCCTGGTGATTTTCCTAGTGATCAACAACATCGCCATTTACATCTTTGCGCCGCAGCAAGGTGTCGCCATCTACGGAGCAAAACACGAGCTGTTTCATATCGCAGGCTGGTACAATGTCACGCTTGAACAGCTTTTCTATCAATTGAACATTACACTCAAATATGTGACGGTTATGCCAGCGGCACTTTTATTTATCGTCACAACGAATCCAAGTGAATTTGCCTCATCACTCAGCCGAATCGGGGTCAGCTACCGGATTTCCTATGCTGTAGCGATTGCCCTACGCTATATTCCAGATATTCAGCGGGATTTTCGAACGATTGCCATTTCTCAGCAGGCAAGAGGAATCGATTTATCGAAGAATGAAAAACTGGGGAAACGAATCAAAAATGCGTTATCGATCGTGATGCCGCTGATTTTCTCCAGTCTGGAGCGGATTGAGACGATCAGCAATGCGATGGAGCTGCGTGGATTTGGAAAGCATAAAAAGCGCACATGGTTTACCGCCAAAGACTTTCAAAAAGCAGATTATGCAGCATTCTTGTTTGTTGGTGTGGTACTGATTGTGTCGCTTGTGATGACTTTTGTCAGAGGAACGAGATTTTATAATCCGTTTATATAGAAGGAAGCCTTCACAGGAAGTGGAGGCTTTTTCGTTTTGTTTGTGGACAAAAGGTGTGGAAAATGGCAAAAGACTATTAACATGTGAATAAATCGGTTATATTGAACAATGAGTGAAATATTGTGAATAACCGGAGAACATATTGGAGGAAAAAGAAACTTATGAACAAAATATTTTATGCTTGTGCAGAACACATTGAAACCGTATTAGACATGTACATAGATGATCACGAAGTGCCACCAGAATTCAGAAAAATCGAACATACACACAGCTTATCCACAACCTGTGAATTGTGCGCTGAACCTGCAATATATATAGTGGGGAACGAATGATCGGACACAAAATACACAAATTTTATCCACAATTGTTGATAACTCATATGAATAACTTGTTCTTAAGGTGGGGATGACCTGTGAATATATCAATTATCACAGTAGGAAAATTAAAAGAGAAGTATTTAAAGCAAGGCATAGCCGAATACACAAAACGATTACAGGCCTATGCGAAAATGGAGATCATTGAGCTCGCGGACGAAAAAGCGCCCGAACACCTCAGCGATCAAGACATGAAAATCATCAAAGACAAAGAAGGCGAACGCATCCTAAGCAAAATCAACCCAGACGCCCACGTCATCGCCCTCGCCATCGAAGGAAAAATGAAAAGTTCCGAAGAATTAGCCGATACAATAGATAATCTGGCAACATACGGAAAAAGCAAGGTATGTTTTGTCATAGGCGGGTCGCTTGGGTTAAGTGACGCTGTCATGCAGCGTGCGAATGAGAAACTGTCTTTTTCGAGGATGACGTTTCCGCATCAGTTGATGAGATTGGTGTTGGTGGAGCAGATTTATCGGGCGTTTCGGATTGTGCGGGGGGAGCCTTATCATAAGTGAGTGAGATCTTTTTACGTCCAAAACTTCAAAATCTGTATTTATGATTAAAAAATAATAGATAAAATAATTACTTCATTAAATAACTAATTATGAATTTAAATATTTAATTTACCATTATTATAAGATATTATGTTTGTGTATTTGAATTTGAGTGATACTTCAGTCACGAATTGGAGATGGTTCTTATAAGAATAAAAATGTATGGGATTATAATTAGTATAATAGTTATGGTTTTCGTTTTTGTTTTTTTTGTATTAAATGACTTAAACAATATAAATAAAGAGAGTGAGAAACATAACTTCAGTGAAGATAAAAAAATCCAATGGAATATTAAGTTGCTTGATCCATATATGAACAGTGGGAGAAGCGAAGGAAGAACTAAAGTTAAAATAGCTATCTTAGACAGTGGTATTAATCAACAACATCAGGATTTAAAAGATATTGTTAAAAAGGAATATAATGCTGTTACTCCAAAAAGACCTGTCACCGATGATTTTGGTCATGGCACTGCCGTGGCAGGAATCATTGGAGCAAGACAATCTAATAAAGGTATAACAAGTTACAATCATTCAGGTGTGGAGCTTTATGATGTTAAGGTTTTAAATCAACAAGGTAAAGGAGATGTTGATTCTTTAATAAAGGGTATTGAATGGAGCATAAAAGAAGGTGTACATATAATCAATATCAGTTCAGGAGTAGTTACTAATAAAGCTAAATTAAAGTCATCCATTGATAAAGCAGTGTCACATGGAATAATTATAGTAGCTGCAGCAGGTAATACATATGGAACTGGTGTAGAGTATCCAGCGAAATACACAAATGTGATATCAGTTAATTCTATTAAAAAAAATCTTAAAAGGCCAAGCTCAGCGGCAAGAGGAAAGATAGATTATATTGCACCAGGAGTTGATATACTCTCTACTAATCATAGGGGGGAATATAGTTTGTTTACTGGAACCTCCTTTGCAGCCGGACATGTTACTGGTGTAATTTCACTGTATGTTCAGGATTACTTGAGTAAATCTAAGAAGTTAAATGTTGATGAACTTATGAAAAAGTTGAAACAAGAATCCCGAAAAGTTCAATCTTTAAATGATGATGAGCAAGGGAACGGATTAATAATCTATAATCATAAAGGAGCCTAAAATGAATTGTAAAAAAATAATAACTATATTAATAGTGACTGCGATGGTAATTGTAAATTTACCAATAAATCAAGCCGAAGCGATTAGTGAAACTAATGAAGTAAATAATCAATTATTAGAAAATCAGTTTGATGAGATTAAGCAGGAAGTCTATGATGAATTAAATATTGATTATACTGATGAATTGGATATTAATTTAATTGACTTAGAAGAAGAATCACTTCATATTGAAACTACCTTTAACTCAGACGATCTTGAAGTTAAGGGTGACCTTGAAATGAGCTTAGAAACGGAAGAAATGAACTTTACGTCATCTATTATTGATGAAAATGGTAAACTTATTAACAAAGAATATGACATTGCCGTTGAAGAGGCGGATAATGAAACGTTTAAAGCTACCTTAACAGATAAAGACTCTGGTGAAAAATACACTGTTAATTCTGAAGAAATTGAGGCTTCTATTTTACCAGCTATTATTTTAGGTGTGATTATCAGAACTTCTGCTAAGATTGCTTTTAAGATGTATACAAGAAGTCAAATTTTAAGAGCTGTTACTGCAGTTACGTTTAAATCTGTGCAGCTACAAAAGAAATTTAAACATGCTGTTGATTTTGGTGTAAAAGGATCTTATAGCAAGGCAAATGCAAAAAAATTTGAAACAGCTCTAAGAAACCACGTAAGTCGTTCAAGTCATGTATATAGAACAAAGCATAGTGGACAATCAGGTTACGTTATGATGCATTTAAAGGGGAATAAAGCTGCATTTTTCAAGCAGAACGGTGAATTTATTACAGGTTATAAGCTCTCAACGAAACAAAAAAATAACTATGTTAGAATCGGTGAGTTAATAGTTAAGAGGTGATTAATAATGGGTATAGGTGGATCTGTAAATGTTGGTGTTGTTTTTCGTGAAAATGATCATATACCAATCTTTCAGTCTTTCGTAAATTCCTTAAAAAAAAGGGACGTGTCCTTTAAGAAAGTAAAGTATAGTATAGATCCAGATGGAGAAAATTGGATTGAACAAAGTATAAGTAAAAATATCATCGAAGATGCATATTTGTCTGGTCACTATACAGAATTTGAAGTATTAAATCTATTTAATAGCTCTAAACCAGTAAGGTTAACAATTCATATAGAAGATGGATACTTTGGTTTCTTACTAGATTTTAACTGGGAAGAAGTAGCCTCTCAAGAAGTATTTATTCTTCAAAATCAAATGCTACATTTTTTAATCGAACTTTATCAGGATCTATCTTATCATCATGCGTTCATTGGTCACGAAATTGAAGTTGATGTCCATCCAGATGATTTTGAAGGTTTCATTGGAGAAGCTGATTATCCAGTGGGGCTTATTGGTAAAAGAGATAGATTAGTTATTTATTATGGTTCAGTTGGAATGGATGGATTATCCGCTCAAAAAAAGAGAACAGAATTAGTTAATTTATAGATCAAGCAAGCGTCATTCAATAGAATTGAATGACGCTTTATTTAATTAATGGCGTAATAAAATAAACTAGTGTTTAAATCAAAAGAAAGGTTACTATAAAAGACTTTTTGGAATACGTTTAGGTGATATTTTGCTGCTTCATATTAGGTGCAATATGGAATTGAGCGATACTGGAAAAGTATGTTATTATTTAATGGTTAAAGACTCAAAGACTCAAAGACTATTCAAAAGTATAATTGTCCATATTTAAATATGCATGATAATAGGAGATATAACATGAATAAAAAGGAAGACATTTTAAATGCGTGGATTACAATAGAGCAGTTATCGGAAGGGTCAATTAACAAAAAAGAAAAAATATTAAAGACATTAAATCATTTTGAGGAAGATTGGCAAAATTTCTTTATGAATTTTTTATCTCATCAAAAGCAACAAAATAATATGTCAGATAAGGCCTTTAACAAGTCTGGAATCGTATTTTACTTTGGTATTTTCAATTTTCAAGAAGTTGTTGATATATTTAGAGAAAAATATAATATTGATAAAACTTATGAGGAAATCAGTAATTCAGAAAAATTTACTTTCGCTTTATATTTTGATCATCAACTTAACCTGATAGCTGATAAGTTGTTTTTAACAATGAGCGGCTATATTCGTGAAAATGGTCATTTACCTGATGATTTCTTAAAAGTTGAAACTTTATTTAGAGAAGAATTAAATCGAAAATTTGAAGAGGATTTTCATAAAGTGTTTTCTGAACTTATACAAAAGTATAATGTTTCAGTGAATAATTTCCGCTATAAATTTGTACGACATTTGGATAATGAGGATATTAATCTACATTCCTTCTTTATTGAAGATTTAAAAATGGCAAAGTTAATAGATACTGAAAATATAAACAGATATTTTAATGGGTTTACTGGAGATAGGAGAAATTTAGACAGTCATAAAAAGTCTGAGCACTTTAATGCACATATTTTTGAGGAGATTGCTTTAAAACCAAAATATTATCCGTTAGGACGTTTTCCAACAAACCCTGATTATGCACTCTCATTTATGCAACAAGCTGCTGTTAATTTAGCTTTAAACGACAAAAACGATATCCGTAGTGTTAACGGACCACCAGGAACAGGGAAGACAACATTGTTGAAGGATGTTTTTGCTGATTTAGTCGTACAACAGGCGCTAGCTATGTCAAAACTTTCTAATAAAGTGGTTCAAGGCAGTCTGACCTATTGGAAAAATGCTAAATTTGGCGTTTTACCACGATCTATTTCAGATAAAAATATTATTGTGGCAAGTTCAAATAATGGAGCAGTCCAAAATATCGTTAATGAATTACCGAAGAAAAAAGAGATTTCAGAATGTTTTCAAGATCAATTAGAGAAAGCAAATTATTTCAAAGATATCTCTAATTCTCAACTAACAGGGGAAGGATTTGGGAAGGATCGATACATTATAAGTGAACTGCTCAATGATAAAAATTGGGGTGTTTTTTCATTAGAAGGTGGAAATTCAATCAACATGAATAAATTGCTTCTCAATATAGAAGCAATTGAAAAAGATTTAGAAGAAAATGAACAATCGAATAGTGATGTATATCAGGAATTCACAAGGCTTTATAATCAATTGAAAGTTGAAAGAGACAAAGCGGAAGAATATAGCCAAAAAATATATTATCTACGAAAACTAAAGATTAAATATATAAATCAAGTTAAAGAATTTGAAAAAGAAAAAAAGAAAAAACAAACTGTTTTGACTAGTAATGAAAAAGAAGCCAAAGCTGAAATTGAGAGATTGCGAGAAGAGAGATTAAAATTTCAAAAAGCTTTATCCAGTGTTTCTGTTGAACTCGAAAATTTATCGAGGGAAAAAATTCAAGCTGAACGAAATTATCATGTTCTTACTTCACAAAAACCGAGTTTTTTATGGTTTCAGAAAATATTTAATAGGTTGAAAGTTGAACAGTATTTCAAAAATCTCAGCATCGTGAATGAACACTTAAATGATCTATCTCAACAAGAAACAAAACGTGAAAATAACTCTAGGCGGCTTGTAAATGATCTAGAGAAAAATGCTGTTAAAAAAGAGTATACTCAAAAACAAATGCAGGAAAGAAAATCTACCTTTGAACGATGGGTGAACACTAAGAATAATGATCTGGAAAAAATGAAAAAAGAAATTGATTCATTTGAAAAGAACAAATCACAAAGTGGAATAAAGGAAATAGATTTTTCTCTATCATATGAAGAACTTCAAAAGTCTAAACCTTGGTTTACAAAGGAGTTTCGAATTTTACAATCAGAATTATTTATTTCGGCTTTAAAAGTTAGAAAGCGATTCCTCTATGAGAACGTAAGAAATTTAAAAGCGGCAAGGATTATTTGGAATAAACAATCTAATTACATTGCAAAAGAGAATGGCCATGAGTTAATTTCAGAAGCATGGCAATGGATCAATTTCACTGTGCCAGTTATCAGTACTACTTTTGCAAGTTTTGGTCGAATGTTTAAAAACCTCAAGGGAAATTCAATTGGAAACTTATTCATTGACGAGGCTGGTCAAGCATTACCACAGGCTAGTGTCGGAGCCATTTTTAGAAGTAAAAAAGTAATGGTTGTTGGTGACCCCTCACAAATAAAGCCAGTATTAACTTTAGATCCAAATGTTTTAACTTTGATTGGAAGACACTATAATGTAGACGAAAAATTTGTCTCTGCTGATGCATCCACTCAAACAATAGTAGACGATACTAGTCAGTATGGATTCCAAAAAAACGAAGACGAATGGGTTGGTATTCCACTGTGGGTACATAGACGTTCAAACTATCCGATGTTCACTATTTCTAATGAAATATCTTATGATGGTTTAATGGTACAAGGTAAAAATGAAGATGAGGTGCAAGGGACATCAGAGTGGCTTCATTCTGCTGGAAAAGCAAATGATAAATATGTTAAAGAACAAGCTGAGTTACTGAAAAATCAAATTACTGAGCGATTACAAGTGAATTCAGATTTAGCTGATGAAATCTATGTGATTTCTCCATTTAAAAACGGGGCTTACCAAATTGCGAAAGTTTTAGAAGAAATTTACTTTACTAAAAGACAAGATGGTAAGCCAACAAATGTAGGTACTGTTCATACTTTTCAAGGAAAAGAAGCGAAAATTGTCTATTTTGTCCTTGGAGCAGATTCAAATAGCAGTGGGGCAGCAAAATGGGCTGTTTCCGACCCAAATATAATGAATGTTGCGGCTACACGAGCTAAAGAAGAATTTTATATTATTGGTGATAAGAAATTGTATGCATCTTTGGGAAGTGATGTTGCAAACAAGACTATATCAATTATTAAGGACTATAATAATAAGTAAATTTCCGCACTTATAATATATACGTACAACTGGATCACGCTTAGCGGCGTATTTAGAAGAACATAAGTAGTTCAATATACATTTAAGAAAGCAGGCACACCATGCACACAATCAAAAAATTAGGCCAAACCTTCTCCTACATCACACCAGTATCAAGAACCGACCGCCCCATCCTAGGCATGATCGTAGGCAATAACAAAACATTAATGATCGATGCCGGCAACTCAGAAGATCATGCGAAATATTTCATCAAAGAAACCTTAAAACACGAGAACGCCAAGCCAGATATGGTTGTCCTCACGCATTGGCATTGGGATCATATTTTTGGTCTGCCAGCGCTGCCTGATACGATTTCAATTGCTTCTGCAAAAACCAGAAAGGAAATGGAGAAGCTTCTTCCGTTTTCGTGGTCAGATGAGGCGATTGATGAGCGGGTGAGGGAAGGGACGGAGATTGAGTTCTGTGCGAAAGCCATCAAGGAAGAATATCAGGATCATCGAGATATTCAGGTGGTTTTACCGAATGTCACGTTTGATCATCGGATGGAAATTGATCTTGGCGGGGTTACTTGTGTCGTGCAACATGTTAGGGGCGATCATGCCGCAGATTCAGTGATCGTGTATGTGAAAGAAGAGAAAATCCTGTTTCTTGCTGATTGCATTTATCCGAAAATGTATGCTGAAAAAGTACATTATACGGTAAAAGAAATCTTGCGTCTTTTAGATGAGCTAGATGCTTTTGATGCCGATACGTATATTCCGTCACACCAAAGGCCGTGGACAAAAGAGGAGTTTCGTCAGGAAACAGAAAAGCTTAGGATGATTGCGAAATACACTGATCTTTATGGTGGAGATCAGCAGAGAATCAAGAGTGAATATCAAGCACATGTGAACAGAGAATTGAAAGAAGATGAGTTAGAGACGATCGCTTATTTTGTAAATGGTTATGAAGGATTAGCAGAGGGATAAACCTCTGCTTTTTTATTTTCATGCCTCCTTCTTCCACTGAGTTTATATCAAGTTTATATACGAGCGATATACTCGAAGCGGTGAGAAAAGGAGGAGAACAATCGGTGAGTTTATTTAGATCATTTATTGATAAAATTTCTACAAAAAAGGGAGCTTGGCTGACCGTTATCATTTGGCTTGTTCTCATGATAGGGTTGAGTGCTGGTCCTACATTGGGCGATCATAAAGTGAGTAACTTTCAGTCTTTACCTAGTGATGCTCAGTCTATTGTGACACAAAAGCAGTTAGATCAGTATTTCCCAAGTGACAAAGGGACTCCGGGGTTATATGTCTTCCATCATCCTGATGGCAAGCTGGCTATCAAAGATGTAAAAACGATTATAAAAGGAATCAAAGAGGCAAAAATTGAGGGGATTGAAGACATTGTCGATGTTACCGCATTGCCTCCTCAAGCGTTATCCGCATTTTTATCAGAAGATCAATCTACTATGATTGTGCCAATGAATTTGAAAGCCGGATTAGGCAATGCTGATTATGCAGAGATTAATGATGAAACAACAAAGGTTGGTAAAAAGATAGCAAAAGGGTTAGATACAGATTTTTATATTACGGGCCCAGCAGGTATAGCTGGAGATACTGTTAAGTTATTTGAATCTGCTGACTTGAAGCTGTTATTAGCCACCGTTGCGATCATTTTGGTTTTATTGATAGCCATTTACCGTTCCCCGTTATTAGCGATCATCCCATTATTTGCAACGGTGATTGTCTATCAAGTGGTAAATCAAGTCGTCGCTTTACTTGGCGTCGGTGGACTTGAAATCAATAACTCGACCACTTCTATTATGAGTATTTTATTATTTGCGGCTGTGATTGATTATTCATTATTTGTTTTTTCTCGCTATCGTGAAGAGTTGAATCATGATGAAAATCAATATGAAGCGATGAAAGTGGCAATGCGTGCAACGGCAAAACCCGTATTATTTGCAGGAGGTACAGTATTCGCGGCAATGATCATTTTATTTGTGGCAGATTTCCGTGATTATCAAAACTTTGCTCCAATCTTCGGTGCTGCGATGGTGATCATTATGATGGCTTCTGTCACACTGATCCCAGCATTGTTTGCGTTATTTGGCCGTAAAGCATTTTGGCCGAAAGTGCCCAAATATGGTGAAGCGAGAGAAGTGAAGCATGGCATTTGGGGGCCTATAGCAAAGTTTGTTGTTGGAAAACCAGGATTGATTGGTGGTGCTGTCTTACTGTTTTTACTTGTGACAGGGGCGAATGTTTTCAATTTACAGTATGAATTTAACTCAGTGAAAAATTTCCCGAAGGATTTACCTTCTCGTGTCGCATTTGAAATCGTCGAGGATCAATTTAATAAAGGAGATCTAGCCCAGTCAACGGTGCTAGTGACCGGTCAAAACCTATCTCAGGAACATTTACAAGAAATCTCTTCTCATTTCTCAGAAAATGACCAGATAGGGTCGGCTCGTCCTTCGGGAGTTACCAAAAATGGAGAGCATGGCAAAATGACTGTATCACTGAAGGTGAATCCATACAGTATAGAGGCCATTGAATTTTTAAAAGAATTCCGTACAGATCAATCCACCTATCGTTTATCAGATGGTCAAGAGGTTCAGCTATCTTTTGCGGGCACAACGGCTAAATTAGTGGATGAACAACAAGTGAATCAATCAGATATTAAAAAGATTGTTTTGCTGGAAACGTTACTCATTCTTCTCTTGTTACTCGTTCTGACACGCTCGATCAAAATGTCGATTTATATGATGGCGACGATTTTAATCTCCTTTGTATCTGCTTTAGGGTTAGGCATTTTCTTAGTCGATGTGTTATTTGGATATGATGCCATTTCCACTCGTGCCCCTGTATATGCCTTTATCTTTTTAGTGGCTTTAGGAATTGACTATAATATTATCCTTGTGAGCCGTTTCTTAGAAGAACGTAAAACGTTACACGTCAAAGCTGCATTAGAAGTGGCGATACGAAACACAGGAGGGGTCATTTCTTCAGCGGGGATCATTCTTGCCGCAACGTTTGCCGCATTAATGACCATGCCCATTACCGATTTATTTATCTTTGGATTTATTGTCGCTATTGGGATTATCATCGATACATTCTTAGTTCGAGGAATGTTGCTGCCGTCGCTCATATTATTCTTTGAAAAAGACAAAGATAAGGTGATAAAGGAGGAAGGTTAATTGCATGTATTGGTTGTGGATGATGATGAAGCCATTTTGCAATTAGTGTCCATCCATTTAGAGCAGGCGGGATATCACGTGAAAAAAGCAAGCAATGCTGAGGCAGCGCTTGCTTTTTTGCAACATCAGTCATTTGATCTCATGATCATTGATGTGATGATGCCTGGAATGGATGGCTTTCAGCTGGCTAGCATTGTTATCAAACAATATGAACTGCCTGTCATTATGCTGACAGCGAAAGGGCAAATTGAAGATAAACAGCAAGGATTTGAACAAGGGATTGATGATTATATCGTCAAACCATTTGAAACGAAGGAACTGCTATTCCGTGTAAATGCCATTTTACGAAGATATCGTAAATCCATAGAAGCTTTAACAACTGCGGGGAATATTCAGATTGATACGAACCGTTGGGAATTAATGATTGAGAATCAACAATATATCTGGCCCATGCGGGAATTAGAAATTCTCCATTATCTGCTGCAGCGGGCAAACCGCAATGTGAGCCGCTGGGATTTAATTGATGACATTTGGGGGGATACGTTAGAACAACCCGAATTCACATTAAACACTCACATTAACCGCATTCGCGAAAGATTAAAAAGAGCTGAAGCGAATGTTGAAATTGTGACAATTCGTGGTTTTGGCTATCAACTAGAGGTAAAAGAATGAGACTACAACAACGATTTATGTTATATACGTGTTTGATTGTTTGTATCAGCATCTTTGTTGGATTTATTTGTTCGAATTTGATTTACAATGCCTTTGTAAAAGAACAATTAAATGATCGTTATTTAGTCATTGCGGAGCAGTTATCGAAACAAATCAAAGAACACGAAATCACATTACAGGCATCTTCCGATTTTCTGCAAACCATGAGCGATCTAGGGTATCAAATTGCATTGGTTAAAGAAGATGAAGAAATTCGGATGTTTGGTGAACCCTTTAAAACGACACAATGGAATGACCAAATGTACGCCTTATTTGAAGGCGAGAAAGCTTACAACGGGATCAAATCCTTTAAAAATTCATATTTAATCATGAGTCATTTCGCAAATGATATACAGAATACAGTGGGAACGAAAATAGAAATTGAAGGGGAAGAATGGGGATTATTTTTACGTCCGAATAACATTAGCCTTTTCACAGAATTTCATTTGATTATATTTGGGTTTATATTCGTCGTATTTATTAGCAGCATCATTGGCATTTTATTGATGTCTCGAAAGGTCACCCAATCCCTTTCAGAATTGACGAGTGCAACGCAAGAGATGGCCAACCATAATTTCCAGTATCCATTAATGATTAACCGCAAAGATGAAATTGGGCAGCTTGCCGATAGCTTTCGGATGATGCAGCAGAAGTTGGAGAATACAGATCAAGCGAGAAAGAAATTCGTGAATAACGTCTCGCACGATTTCCAATCACCGCTACTCAATATCCGGGGGTATTCTGAATTACTAGATGGGGAGCTTTCGTCAAGCGAAGGGAAAAAATACAATCACATTATTCAAACAGAAGCGAAGCGATTATCAAACTTAACGAAACAACTCCTCATTCTTACTTCAATTGATCAGGGGACTTATCCAACGAATAAACAACTAGTCAGGATCGATGATCAGCTTCATCAAGTGGTTCATTCAATGCTATGGCGGATAGAAGAGAAGGGGTTAGAAATTAAGATCGATTTACAGCCTGTCACCGTGTATGCTGACCGTACATTGCTGATCAACGTATGGGAGAACTTAATTGGCAATGCGATTAAATACAATAAAGAGTACGGAGAGATCAGTATTCATTGTGAAGAAAATGAATCAGAAGCGGTCGTGAAGATCAGAGATACGGGGATTGGAATAGAAAAAGAGACATTGGAAAAAATATTTGAACGATTCTACCGGGTGGATCAAGCACGAAATAAAGAAGGAATGGGTCTGGGATTATCAATTGTACAAGAAGTTCTCTCTTATCACGATGCTTCTATTGAGGTAGAAAGCAATGAAGAAGGAACGACATTTACTACGTTTTTTCCAAAGGAGTAGTTAGTGAAGAAAAGTCTCATTTGCTATGTGTCAAATGAGACTAATTTCTATGGCAAGCCTACAACATCTTTTGCATCACGAACTGTGACAGACATATTTTTAGCATTAATAATAATGACACAATCCCAAGTAGGTTTGATTTGTAGCTCGTTGTTTTCATCTATCCAAATCACACTGTTTAGTTCAATTGATGGCACTAAAATGACCATTTTCTTTTCCTGATGATCTGTAATTGCAGTTAAATCTGCTTGTAATTGAATGGTCCAGTCAAAAAAAGTGATTTTTTTCATGGGCTCCCCTTTCATTTTTGTTTATATTTCCAGTATAACCTGATTGTTTCTGACACGTTTTTGATCATTCTATTTTTTGGTATAATCAGATGTAAGAAAAGAACAGATAAAAGACTGATAAATTGAACTTAATCGGAGGTACATATGAAACAGCTTTACATGAAGCAGAAAGTATTTAGTCTAAGCGGCAGATTTACGGTAAAGGATCAGCAGGAGAACGATGTGTACGTGGTTGAGGGCAGCTTTATGAAGATGCCGAAGACGTTCACTATATTAAATACAGAGCGAGAAGAAATCGCTGTGATTACGAAGAAAATGTTTAGCTTTTTACCGAAGTTTTTAGTAGAAGTTGGTGGTCATGAGGTATTGACGATCAAAAAAGAGTTTACGTTCTTTAAAGCGAAATATTCAATTGATGCTGCGGGTGTAGAAGTTCAAGGCAACTGGTGGGATATGAATTTCCAAGTGCTGCAGAACGGCGAAGTGATCGGACAGGTGAAGAAGGAATGGTTTACTTGGGGAGATAGTTATAAGGTCGATATTTTGAAAGAAGAGATGGAGCCTATGATGATTGCGCTGGTTGTTGCTATTGATTGTGTGAAGGCTGATGAAGCTGCGTCTAGGTCTTCGTCGTCGACAACGACGAATTAAGAAACATTTCAACGATCTTATTAATCAAATGGAGGGTTTAAAAGTTGGACAACCTCACCTGCATCATAAGATTAAGAGATGCAGAATTATGGGAGTATGAATTTCTCGATAAAAAAGAAATCATTATTTATTTCTCCATTACAGATTTAAATAGAAAAGCAACGACTCACGATTATCCGCTAGCTCCCCAAGAAGAATTGGATGAAAGAGATAATTACATCTCAATTGATGTTCATAGTAATCTCGATCTCAAAAAAACGCTTGAAGAAGATACATTTGATGACTTTATCACCACGATCTCTTCTTTAGTAGAGCATATGTACGATTTTCACAATGCTCATGTTTTTATTAAAACTCATGTTCATGACAAAATGGATTTAACTGATTTTCAGTTAGAGGACGATGGAGATTTGCATGGCGATAAAAAAGAACAGCTAGCAACGTTTAAACGGTCATTAATTCAGCAGAAATGCTTTCAGTTGGTAGAAAGCCATTTAAATCGAAACATTAAATCCATATCTAGTAGCAGGTTTTGCCAAGATCTAAAATGAGCTTGTGAGGTGACCAAACTGATCACATTCCAATACAAAGTATTTCTAACAGTCGTCGAATGCGGCAGTTACAAAAGCGGGGGAGAAACTTGGGCTGACACAGTCTGGCGTGAGTCGTAACATTGCGAAGCTCGTATCCGAATTAGGGATTGTATTGCTGCGGCGGAATCGAAACGGTCTTTCATTAACTGATGAGGTGAGCGGTGATGCCTCATATTCTGCAAAACATTCATCATGCGACACTTCTTCATATGACAAACAAGCCTCCTGATTGTCTCAGGAGGCTTTTCCCGTCCATCACCCATAATAATTATTCGCTTGAATAAAAAATTGAGACTGCATGTAGTTGTACGTGATTTTTGAGAAGTCGAAGGGCTGGCCGTTTGTGAGGTGAAAGACAGTCTCGACGCGGAGGGCGGGATCGTCTTGTTTGAGGCCGAGGTGTTTCGCTTCGGTTTCGTTCAGTTTGCCTACTTGCATGTACATATCAGAAAAGCCGACTTTGAGTCCCAGACCTTCGCTGACGAATTTAAAAACGGAATCGGCGGCGATTTCTGTGTTGAGGTAGGGAATAATGGTCTTCCGATAATAGGATTCTTCTAAACATAAGGTTTGTCCATTGATGTAACGAATACGTTTGAGGTAAAAGACATCCTCTTCTTGTTCAATGTTCAAATTAAGCGCAGCTTCTTCTGGCGGTTTGATGGTGTCTAATGTTAAAACCTCTGATGTCAGTTGAAATTCCTCTAAATCTTTTTTAAACCCTTGGTTGGATAAAAGGCTGATGTAGCCCTTGCGCCGGTGTCTTCTGACAAAGATCCCGCTGCCCCTCACCTGATAGACAATTCCTTTTCTTTCGAGTAAGTCTAATGATTTGATAATTGTACTTTTGCTCACCGAAAATTGGCTCATGAGTGTCTCGAGTACAGGGAGTTTGTCACCTTGCTGCAGCTCATGGGTGACAATATATTTTTCAATATCGCTCGCAATTTGTTGATACTTTAACATAGCCATTCCTCTTTGTTTTCACGATTTATTGTCTTTGTATTATAGCACATACGGATTTTCCTTTGATATGCCATCTGTAATTATATATGTATTGATAAATTGTACCGGTATAATTATAATATACATATACTAGTTGTGATAAAGGGGGGGTTATATGTCAAAAGTGAGGGATTATCAAAAGCTTGCAGAAGACATCTTAGAGGCAGTGGGCGGAGAGGAAAATGTGGTGAGTGCCGCAAGATGCGCCACGCGGCTGCGTTTGGTACTGAAACGTTCAAATCCAAAGGCCAAGGAAGCAGTCAATGCCATGCCTGGCGTTATTACCGTGGTGGAAAACGGTGGTCAATTTCAGGTCGTCATCGGTCAGCATGTTGGCGAGGTATACGAGCATTTTTCCAGTCTTGTTCAGCTTCAACCGTCTGATGATGATCAGGCAAATGAGAACAAGGGAACGGTGCTGAACCGAGTCATCGCGACCATGTCCGCTGTGTTTGCGCCATTTGTGTATATTTTGGCTGCGGCTGGTATTTTACAAGGTGCACTTATCCTAATTAACCTTTTATTTCCAAGTTTCTCGAAAACTGGAACATATGAAGTCTTTAGCTTCATTTCCTGGGCGCCGTTTACGTTCTTGCCAATCTTTATTGCAATAACAGCAGCCAAGCACTTTAAAACGAATATGTATATCGCCGTAGCTTGTACAGCAGCGCTTGTCAGTCCAGCTTGGACAGAGATTGCTGGGCGCGTGGCATCAGGTGAAGGCGTTACCTTTTTAGGCATTGCATTATCTGAAACGGTCTATACATCATCGGTATTGCCGCCGCTGTTCTTAGTATGGATTCTTTCTTATCTGGAGAGATTTTTAAACAAACGAATTCATGAGGTCGTCAAACCGTTATTTGTCCCATTTATCTGTATGGTCGTCATGGTCCCGTTAACCATTCTATTAATTGGTCCTCTTTCGACAGCAGGTGCAAATGGGATTGCAAACGGATACAATGTCTTGGCTGACAATGTACCGGCATTAGCAGGCGCCATTATCGGCGGATTCTGGCAAGTGCTTGTCATTTTCGGTGTTCACTGGGGCATCACGCCGATGGTGCTGGCCAACTTTGAACAGTATGGACGTGACTCCTTCCAGGCATATCAAACCATCGCTGTTATCGCTCAGGTTGGTGCAGTGTTAGGCGTTATTTTAAAAGCAAGAAATCGAGAAACACGGAAAGTCGGGGTCTCAGCGGGTATCACGGGTCTCTTCGGAATTACAGAGCCTGCGATTTATGGGGTCACCTTACGCTTCAAAAAACCATTTATTTTCGGATGTATTTCTGGAGCGATTGGTGCCATTGTCGCCAGCTTCTTTACGCCATATTACTTTGCGTACGCAGGTTTGCCTGGTCCGCTGACGATTGTGAACGGAATTAGTGCAGATTATCCAACGTCGATCATTGGTATTTTGATTGGTGTGGCAATTGCGCTTATTTTACCAGTTGTGCTCATTCAAATGTTTGGTTATGGGGAAGATACGGTAGAACAGACAGCCGGTGAAGCATCTGTGAAAGAACAAGATGAAGAAAAAACGAATGCTTCGATGAACAATGAGGAAATGATCACTGCACCACTTGCAGGAAAAGTGCTCCCATTATCTGAGGTGCCGGATGCCGTGTTTAGCTCCGGAGCGATGGGCAAAAGCCAACAGACAATAAACTGTATGCACCGTTTGACGGCAGTGTCGTCATGCTTGCACCGACAAAGCACGCCATTGGGCTGCGTTCAGAATTCGGTGTGGAGTTACTTGTTCATGTCGGAATTGATACGGTTTCCCTAGATGGCTCAGCATTTACACTCAATATCCAAGAAGGCGACAAGGTGAGGAAGGGTGACTTGTTGATGACATTTGATCAAGAGGTGATTGAAAGCAAGGGATTAAAAACAATCACACCAGTCATCATCACCAATACACAAGCGTACGAAGATGTGATTGTAGAGGAACATTCGACATGTCAGCCAACGGATGTCATGATGACAATAGTGAAATAGGAGGAATAAATGATGACTTTACCAAAAGATTTTCTATGGGGCGGCGCATTAGCTGCACATCAATTCGAAGGTGGATGGAACGAAGCAGGCAAAGGTCCAAGTGTTGTGGATGTGATGACAGCAGGTGCTCATGGAGTACCGAGACAAATCACTGAAACGATAGAAGAAGGAACATTTTACCCGAACCATGAAGCGATCGACTTCTATCATCGTTACAAGGAAGATATCGCCATGTTTGCAGAAATGGGCTTAAAATGCTTGCGTACATCAATCGGCTGGAGCCGGATTTTCCCTAAGGGAGATGAAGCAGAGCCGAATGAAGCAGGCTTACAGTTTTATGATGATGTGTTTGATGAGCTGCTCAAGCATGGCATCGAGCCTGTGATTACGCTGTCCCACTTTGAGATGCCCCTTCATTTGGCAAGGGAATACGGCGGATTCCGGAGCAGAAAAGTCGCTGAGTATTTCGCGAAATTTGCGGAAGTGTGCTTCAATCGATACAAGGACAAAGTCACGTACTGGATGACATTTAATGAAATCAATAACAAAATGGATGTCAACAACCCATTGTTCCTTTGGACAAATTCAGGCGTATCGGTCAAAGAAGGCGAAAACGCTAAAGAAATCATGTATCGAGCAGGACATCATGAATTGCTTGCAAGTGCATGGGCAGTAGCAAAAGGAAAAGAAATCAATCCTAATTTTCAAATTGGAGCGATGGTCTCCCATGTGCCAATCTATCCATATTCCTCAAACCCAGAGGATGTCATGCTTGCAGAGGAATATATGAGACAACGTTATTTCTTCCCTGATGTTCAGGTTCGCGGCTACTATCCGAGCTATGCATTAAAAGAATTTGAACGCGAAGGCTATCATATTCCGTTTGAAGCAGGCGATGAAGAAAGCTTAAGAAAAGGGAAAGTGGATTATCTCGGCTTTAGCTACTACATGTCGACAACGGTCAAAAGTGATGCAGTGTCTGACAACAGCGGAGACATTGTCAACGGGGCCCTGCCGCATGGTGTAGAAAACCCTTATATCAAATCAAGTGACTGGGGTTGGTCCATCGACCCAACTGGACTAAGATACACATTGAATCGTTTTTACGATCGCTATCAAATTCCACTCTTCATCGTGGAAAATGGTTTTGGTGCCATTGATCAAGTGGAAGATGACGGTTCCATTCACGATCCTGAACGAATTCAATATCTCGCTTCTCATATCGAAGCACTGAAAAAAGCCATCGAATACGACGGTGTGGACCTCATCGGTTACACACCTTGGGGCATCATTGATATCGTTTCATTCACAACAGGTGAAATGAAAAAACGCTACGGAATGATCTACGTTGACCGCGACAACGAAGGCAACGGTTCGATGAAGCGTCTCAAAAAAGATTCGTTCACTTGGTATCAAAACGTCATTGCAACGAATGGCGAAGAAGTGTAATAAAGGAAAATGCAGACCCGGATGAGCGTGGGATTCGCTTGTTCGGGTTTTTGTGTTTCTTTCGACAAAAAAGGTGCGCATATCCTTTTGTTAACAAGAAATAAGTCTTATAATTTAGTGAGAATATTTGATGATGAAAATAAGAGAAGATGGATGGAATGGGAGAGATAGTAAATGACGAAATGGTGGATGGTTCGTGCGGGTGACCAAAATGAGTTAATTTCAATTTGGGAAGAGAAGGGCATCGCATCGATAGGGTGGCCTAAATTAGGTAACCCAAAACAATATCAAACAAAGCAAGAGATGAATGCTAGAGCTGATGTCATATTCCCCGAGAACAAACCTTTTACAAGAAGAAGCTGGGTTAGTCAGGTATGGAGGTTCAGTAGAGAAATTAAAAAGGGAGATCGAATCATTACATACATAAAAGAAAGCCGTGAATATCGAGTAGGTACGGTGACTGCTCCGCATTTTTTTGATGAATCAGCTGGAGATAAAATGTATCCAAATCATATTCAGGTGAATTGGGAACCAACAGCAGTTAAACGAGATTCTCTCAGTCAATCAGCTAAGAACAGCCTCGGTTCTATATCAACTGTTTTTCGTGTAGATGATTGGGGGAAAGAGATTGAACATTTACTCAAAAACCCTACTTCCATAACAGCACCTGAAGATGAAACAGAAGAAGATGAAATTATCGAAGATTTAGTCAGCAAAGCCACTGTCATGATTGAAGATAAAGTAGATAAATTGGACCCTTGGCAAATGCAAGACTTAGTCGGAGGCTTGCTGCAGGCCATGTCATACAATATTCGTGTGAGTCCAAAAGGGCCTGATGGCGGTGTGGATGTATTAGCTTATAAAGATGCACTCGGATTTGAAAAACCTATTATTAAAGTACAAGTCAAGCATCGGAAGAACTCAGCCAGTGCGCCAGAAGTGCAGCAATTATTAGGAGCTAACCCCATAAATGCTAATAGTTTATTTGTTTCAACTGGTGGATTTACTTCTCATGCAATAGCTGTTGCGAAGCATAATGAAGTTCGTCTAGTGGACTTAGAAGAACTTGTAAATCTGATTGTGCATTGGTATGAGCATATGCCAGCTGAGACAAGATCCTTATTACCTTTGAAAAAAGTGTATGTGCCTGAGTGATTTTTTATTGACTACGCTTCAATAACGGCTGAAGACAAAGAAAAAAGATGGTAATGACGATAAATAATTCATTGGATTGTGAAAAATATTGATGTGGAATGATAATTGAAGAAGAATCCAAAGACTGATTATCATCATAACAGCGGGAATGATTACTTTATACACATTGGTTCTCCTTTCAAGAGCAGCGTGATTTTAGTTGGCGTTGTCTCATATCACTACAGATATTGAAAAGAGGTAAAGGTCAGAATAGGTCCAAGGAGATAGTAGCATCATTTTTTACAATTAACCAGAGAGTGCCACAGGTGTAGCGACACTTTTACCAGCAGAGGTATCAACTCAGAAAGTCTATTGCATTTTTTATGTCAATTAGCCTATTTTTCCGTTTTGATGGAGACGGTAAAATAGACTTTATGATCAATAATGGAGGGAGTGACTTCTTCTGGGCAAGATACTTGATGCAAAAGCACTAACAAGTGCCATGGATACAAGAGCGAAACACTATCAGGCACTCCGCGAACAAATGGTAGATTTAAAAAAGGCGCTACAGGGCGTGGCAAACCTTGGTGACGATTTCACAGGAAAAGGCGCCGATAACATTAAAAGCTTTTATAAAGAGCTGGCTGGAAATGTAGACATGTTTATTAGCTTCATAGATAAACAAAAAGCGTTCCATGAAGGTGTTTCTGGGACACTTGATGATACAAACTTTGGCGGCGACACCTTTGTAGAAGAACACTTTTTAGACAACGCTGTACATATGGGAATCAAGAATGCTAAAAGCATTGTAAAGGATCAAAAAAAAGCACTCAAAACGATTTTCGAAGATATTGATGACCTCATATCTCTAGAGGTATTTGATAGTAAAACCTTTGATGAAAAGATTGCAGATGCGGAAGATGAACGGAAAAACACTGTTAAGGATTTGATTGAACTTGATCAAAATTTAAAAGATGAATATGCTTTGTCAGAGACTGAGGAGAAGGCTACAATGGCATTGTACGCTGAAATGATCAATGCGACAAATGACGGAAAATCCATTTCACCTATGAATTTTGACAAAAAAGCATTTCAAGATAGTGAAATCTACAAGGCAAAAAGCGATATTGAGAAGCAAACTGCTGAATATCTAAAAATTAAAAAAGAACAAGAAGAAGCCCGCGAGATCGCAAAGGAACAAGAAGCCCTCGCCAACCGTTCTTGGTATGAAAAAGCACTCGATTATGGCGGAAATATCGTGAATGAACTAACTGGCGTGAACGATGCAAAACGTGCCGCTACAGGCGTTGATCCGATCACAGGCGAAGAACTCACAGCAGGCCAGCGTGTCGCCGCAGGCGGGATGGCAGCCGCCGGCTACATCCCAATCGTCGGCTGGGCAGGTCGTATTTTCAAAGGCGGCAAAGCCGTCTATAAAACCACCCAAGCCACGTCAGCCGCAGTCCGAGCAGTCGACATTTACAAGACATCGCAAAAGTCTTTTGATGCGTTGAAAACATCTCAAAAAGGCTTATATGGTCTTACCGCAACAAACGGCTTCAGCGAAGCGATTACAGGTCGAGACATGTTTGGAAATAAGGTCTCAAAAGAACAGCAGGAATCCAGCATGAATGCGGCACTAGGGGTGCTTTTGCCGTTTGGGAAAAAGAGGATTATTGGTAATGTGGGGATTGGTGAACAAAAAGTTGCTGAGAAGGTAATAGCTGAAAGAACCAAAGGATTAGATTTAAGAAAGCACCCTATTCAAAGAAAGCAGTTAAGCGCTAAGAAGATGAAAGAACTGAAAGAGAAATTTGAGAATAGGACGATTACGAGATTAGAATATGAAAATTATAAATGGAATAAAAAATTTGCCAAACATAGAAACACTGGTGTTAATGAGTTTTGGTATCAGGAGCGTCAAAGGATATTGAATAAAGAGAATCCAACTAGGAACTGGGATAAGCAGCAATTAAATGATATTCTAAATGGTAAGAAGCCTAAAGTAGATGGAAAAACTGTGCAAGGGCACCATTCTTACAGTGCATCACAATATCCACATTTAGCGAACAAAGGTGAAATTATATATCCAGCTACACCAAATGAACATTTTAATGGTTGGCATGGAGGTAATTGGAAAAACAGTCTGCCCGGAGAAAGAATTAAACCTATTGACGATTTCTAATCTATGGAGGAGAAACCAAATGCCTAAAATGAATATGAGAATAAAAAAAGATGATGATCAAATCAAATATATCTCTATTCTAAGAAAACATACGGATAAAAGTATTTCCGAAATAAAAGAAGTAATGAATAAAAATGATTTTATTTTATCTTATAATTTATTAGATATTGATGAATTGAAAGAGATGAAAATCATTATAAGTTTACTAGCAAATGCTGGAGCTGAAATTCATATATATGAAGATAATCGAGAGGTTAGTGTCGAATTTTTAGATAATCTTATTGAATCTTATTTAGATACAGAAAGATATCACGAAGAAGTTGATGAGCAAATAAATGAAGATTAAACTTCACCGATATTAAAATTTTTGGAATTAATATAAAAAACATAAGATAAAAAGATGTGCGAGTCTCTTTACAAACAAAGTAATGAAAAACATGAACTTGGTTCTAAAGTTCATGTTTTTTTAAAATCTCTGAAATACTTTTGAAGAAGTAAGGTGAATATAAAAGAGCGTCAGATATTGGATTTATCTCTACAATCATTCCCCTCAAATTTAAGCAATTCACTATCATTACCTTTCACATTCATATAAAATAAGAGCTAGTGAAAATTTGAAGAGATGCTTGATAAATGAAGGACATGTAAGCTGTGAGCTGCATGAGATGTTTGAACGTGAAGGTTGCGAAGCTGCTCCTCCTCACACATGAGATCTTGTAAGCGTAACCATTATTTGTCACTTCATTGCGATGGTGTTGAGGGGTGTGTCAGCATGAGGAATCCGTATGTGAGAACGGCTTCTAGTCTTTATATCAATTATTTTTTATTAGGTATGGTCAATATTATATTGGCTTCAAATATGCCATTTTTAATCAAACAGTTAGATACCAATAGTGCGGGAATTAGTTATATGATCTCGGCACTCGGCATTGGCAGGGTGCTCACGTATGGTCTATCAGGTGTGCTGTCAGATCGGTTTGGCCGAAAGCCGGTGATTTTGGTTTCTGGTGTGCTGATGGCGGTGTTCCTCATCGGGATCCCATTGTCTCCAAATTATCAAATCGCCTTTGCGTTTGCGATTTTGGCAGGGGTGGCGAATTCAGCGATGGATGCAGGAACGTATCCAGCCTTAATGGAGGCTTTTCCACAAAACTCGGGATCTGCGAATGTGATGGTGAAGGCTTTTATTTCGATTGGGGCGACCATTCTGCCGCTGGCTATTTTCTTTTTAGCGGAGCATGATTTGTTTTATGGCATTGCGTTTTTTGTTCCTGCCCTTATCTATCTTGTGAATGTCTTGATGCTCTGGACATTGCCATTTCCGAATCATCGCAAAGTGGAGCAAGTCCAGGTGACCGAGCATGACGGACTTCCACGCTTCACGTCAGAGCCTACGTTTTGGAGGGAAGGGATCGCACTTATTGTGATCAGCTTTACGTCAAATGGTCTGTACGCCTTGCCGCAAATTTGGCTTCCTACGTACGGTGAGGCCATATTGGGGATGGCTTCTGGCAGTGCAGTGAAGCTGCTTAGTTACTATAGCATGGGTGGTTTGCTGTCAGTCCTATTGCTCGCATTTCTTTTGCGCCGCATTGTCCGTCCGGTCACGGTGCTGCTGATCTATCCAATCATTACACTTGCCTCTATCTGTGTGCTACTGGTCGTAAAATCTCCAGTCATAGGAACTGTCAATTCATTTGTATTGGGATTTTCAACAGCTGGTGTCTTTCAGCTGACATTAACGGTGATGGCTGAATTCTTCTGGAAGAACAAAGGAACGATGACAGGGATTATCTCAACAGCCGGCGGGGTGTCGGCCATTGTCATCCCGGTCGTAACAGGTTTGATTGAAAGCCACTCGACCATTTTACAGATCTTTATGTTCGATGCGGTTGTGGCTGTTGTGGCCATTATCGGTGCGATGTATATTCTGTATCGATACCGCCAAATCATGGTACATGAATAAAAAAAGACGACCTCCGCTCAGGAAGTCGTCTTCTTTTTGTTTAGAAACGGTCGTTTTCAAAAAGTATCTGTTTCACTTGATCAACTGGCATATCTTCACCAGTAAAGAGTTTGTAAGCAAGAGCACCTTGCCATAGCATCATTCCAAGACCGTTAATGGTTTTGGCACCCGCTTCCTGTGCTTGAGCAAGAAGTTTTGTTTTTTGCGGGTTGTACACAACATCTGTCACGATCAAATCTTTACGCAGTACATCAAGCGTGTCATCAATAATGCTAAGCTGGTCTAATGGTTTCATCCCAAGGCTTGTCCCATTTGCTAAGATCGCACTCTCAGCTACTTCACGGCGGAAAGCGTCTTTGTCTTCAAGTGGGAAAATGTTCGCTTTGACACCGAATGATTTCATCTCTTCATTGATGTACTTCACATTTTCTTCCGCTTGAACAAAGTATTGATCTTGACGAGCAAAAATACTAATTTCACGAATTCCTGATTGTGCAAGTTGAATGGCAATCGGTGTCGCAGCACCGCCTGAGCCAACAAGTGTTACCTTTTGTCCAGCTAGTTCAACGCCATGTTCAATCAAGTTTCTCACGTAACCAAGACCATCTGTGTTGTAGCCAATCAGTTTGCCATCTTTGTTCACAACAGTGTTGCTTGCACGTGTATATCTCGCAGAATCATCTAGTTCATCTAAGTAATCCAGCACTTTCATTTTATTTGGCATAGATACGTTAAATCCAGCTGCACCCATCGCTTTCATTCCGTTTACTGCTGCTTCTAGTTCATCATTTCCTACTTCAAAGGCTAGGTAAGCATAGTTGATACCTGTTAATGTGTATCCAAGGTTGTGCATCCGTGGTGACAGGCTGTGTCCAATTGGTGTAGCAAGAAGACCGACTAATTTTGTTTTTCCATCAATATTTCGTTCATGTATGTTTGTCATAATTGACATCTCCTTTTATTATCTAGACAATTTTTTCATGCGTCCTAAAACAAAGACTGCTAACAATACGCTAATGACCGCAATGATCATATCGAAAAATAACGTCATTTTAATATCGTACGTGCTGACCAACCCACTTGTAATGAGCGGCACAAGAATAAACGCTGAGCTTGCCGCAATGTTGACGTATGATGAAGCCGTTGCTTTGTTTGTAGGGAATAATTTCATCATAATACTCATGGCCAGCTGGAAGATCCCTGCTGTAAATAATCCTAAGAAAAAGGTGCTGACAATCACAATGCTGTACGTTTCGATTTGAAATAGTGAAAACATTGCAAGGAATGCCCCAATTGGGTAAATAATGGCGACCATAATAGGTGAAATAAATTTATCTAATACGATCGATAGTAATAGAACAGACACAAGGGCACCAATACTAAAATAAGAAAGAAGCTGCGTCGCTTGTCCTGTGCCAAGTCCAATCAGTTTTAACCCGAGTTGCGGAAGCCACGTCTGCCATACGACAAACAATGCAGTAGACGTGAATCCCATGAGCACAACAGCTAAGCCTTCACCAAACATTTTAGGTTCTTCCTTCATTTGTTCCTGCACTGGAAGATCATCTTGTGAAGAGACTTGCTTATGGTTCGGGAATGGCATAAAGATCAAGTAAATCCCTACGAGTAAATAAAGAAGTCCTAGTCCAAAGAACGCCCAGCCCCAGAAGATGTCATGTGCAATAAAGAATGCCAAGATAAATGGAAGAACAGTCGCTCCAATTGAAACGGACGCCTTCACTAAAACAGAAGCTGAACTTGCTTTTTTAGGAAACGATTCTGTTAGAGCAGGGTATGTCCCTGAATCAAGCAGTGAGTTTGCAATCCCTGCTGAAATCGCAAAGATAAAAGCGAGTGTATAATTCGTTGTCGTTGGAATTCCGATTAAGAATAATAAGTAAAGAAAGTTTCCTGTAATAATGACAGGCTTACGTCCCCAGCGGTCTGCTAACCGTCCAGAGAAAAAGAGAGCAATCAGTTTACCTATTCCGATCGCCGATACAAGCAAGCTGATTTTCGGAATATCCACATGGTAGCGTTCAGATAAGCTTTCCATGTTGGAAGCCACAATAATATTGATCATGCCGAGCATGAAGTAGTTTAAATACATGCCAAGTGACGATTTAATATAAGGATTTTTCATGTTCTCACTCCTATATTTAAAACCCTTTTTGGGTCAAATTCTTTGTTAACCTTTGTAATATCAAGCCCATCACAACACCCCTTGTGTGATTGATGAAAAAATAATGAATATTCATCTGTTCTTCCATTAAGTACATCGTTCTACTAAAAATAAAAAATAATAACAGTCTTGATAAGAAAGTGTATCTTCATGATTTGATCAGAATCAGAAATTATCAATTTCAACTGTTGTTAAATAAAAATAATAGTATGACGAATTTGGTATAACGATATACCAAAAGAAGCAACGTGATAAATATACTCCTGCGCTTTAAATGTGTCAAGTTTATGACTTTGTGATGTAAAAAAAGAAAAATGAAATAAAGAAATAGTTGACTTGATCAATAAAAAAAGAGAATTGCTGCACGCAATTCTCCCTTTCATGATGATGTAGAGGTTTCTCTAATATGAAGTTGAGGCTTTAGGATCAATCGCTGCAGCTCTTCATCCTGCTCGTTCATTTTATGATATAAAAGGTTCGCTGCTTTTACTCCGATGGATCGTGGGAATGATGAGACAGTGGTGAGCGGCGGGTGATACATCTCAGCTTCAGGGATGTTATCGAATCCAACAACATCGATGTCTTCACCAGGCTTGATGTCACGTGCTGTCAGTTCCTGAATGACCCCAAACGCGACTAAGTCACTAAAGCAAAAAATAGCAGTAGGAGGCTCGGGCTGGTCGATGACTTGGGTAAGGGCTTCTTTCCCGCCTTCACGGGTAGGTTCCATATCGATAATAAGAGATTCATCAATCGTCAGGTTTGCCTCATCATGGGCTCTTTTGAAACCTTTCATGCGTTCAATCCAAGTCGATGAGGACTTGATGCCGCCTAAAAAGGCAATACGTCGATGTCCTTTTTGAAGAAGGTGATGTACCGCCATCCAAGCGCCTTGTTCATAATCAGCGCCGACATAGTCACAATGCACTTCCGCTAATTCACGGTTTGCTAGCACTTTTGGGGTGCGAATTTGATTTAACTGTTTGACCGTCCTAGTAGAGCTTTTCGAAGCTGGGTTTAAAATAATCCCGCCAACTCGGTGCTCTACCATTGTGGAAATGAGCCGTTCCTGCTTATCGACACTGTCAAAGGTTGTACCGAGTAAAACGGTATAGCCAAGTGATTCAAGTGTGGTTTGCACGCCGATTAAAAACTCAGAAATAAAGGTGTTTGAAATGTCCGTGACGATAACACCCACAATATTGGAGCTTTTTGACCGCATGTTTGCAGCGACGCGGTCGTACACGTATCCTAAATCCTCCATGGATTGCAGTACTTTTGTTCGAGTGGCTTCAGAGATTCTAGGATTGTTTCGAACAACGAGTGAGGCCGTTGAAGTCGAGACACCGGCATGCCGGGCGACTTCCTGTAATGTGACACGCTGTTTGTTCAATTTTTTCATTTGTCTTCACCAACTTCAATGGATTGCCTAACTTTGGTTCATAGTCAAGATGGATTTCTCCATCAAACGAGCCGAACATCTTTTGATTTATTATACCTTATCAGGGGGTGTTGATGAAGTGAAGTCATATTGCATCAGGTAGAGAAGGGATAAAATCTTAAAAGATTACCATTGACAGCTTTCTTCTAGAGGCGTAAAATATAAAATTATTCAGAAATAGCAACATTTTAAGTAAATAACGAAGGCTATGATTGCTGTGGGTCACACTATGGCAGGAGCAGCTTCTGGAGAGACCGCATGTATGTGCGGCGCCGAAGGGTTCACAATCTCAGGCAAAAGGACAGAAGAGTACGAAATATTGTATTTGTGATGCATGGATGATGCCATGTATTGCTTTTCTCTATTTTGCTATTCTTTTATGACCATGAGATTGGAGCGCATCCAATCTCTTTTTTTATGGACTTTTTGAAGGTTCATTATTTTAGTATAGGATCGTGTCGGAGGAGGGCGTTGACATTGGCACAACAAGAATTAAAACGAGATTTATCAAACCGTCATGTTCAATTAATTGCAATAGGCGGAACCATCGGAACAGGGCTGTTTTTAGGCTCTGGAAAGGCCATTCAATTGGCAGGTCCGTCGATTATTTTTGCTTATTTAATTGTCGGAATGGCCATCTTTTTTGTCATGAGGGCACTTGGAGAATTGCTCTTATCGAAGACAGGCTATCAGTCATTAACCGATATTGCAGAGGACTATCTTGGCCCATGGGCTTCCTTTGTAACTGGCTGGACGTATTGGTTTTGCTGGATTATGACAGCGATGGCTGATGTCATTGCGGTCGGGGTGTATGTGCAGTATTGGTTTGACATTCCGCAATGGATTCCTGCAATCATTTGTTTGTTGATTTTACTAGGGTTTAATTTATTAACAGTGAAGCTTTTTGGAGAAATGGAATTTTGGTTTGCACTGATTAAAGTCATTACGATTCTAATGCTAATTGGCGTTGGGGTTGTTCTTTTAATCATTGGTTTTCAAACAGATGCCGGGCCTGTGACGGTCACGAACCTTTGGTCACATGGCGGGGTATTTCCAAATGGTGTCACAGGCTTCTTATTGTCATTCCAGATGGTGATTTTTGCGTATGTGGGAGTGGAACTTGTTGGCGTGTCCGCAGCAGAAACGGCGAATCCACAAAAAAACATTCCGTCTGCGATTAATAAAATTCCATTAAGAATTCTATTTTTCTATGTGGGTGCGATCTTTGTTTTATTATGTATCAACCCATGGACCGAGCTCAGTGCATCAGAAAGTCCTTTTGTGAAAACCTTTGGACTGATTGGTATACCAGTAGCAGCGGGGCTCATTAATTTTGTTGTCCTGACTTCTGCGGCTTCCGCTTGTAATAGCGGCATGTTCTCGACGAGCCGTATTTTGTATAATCTCAGTCATCAAAAACAGGGACCATCTTCCTTTGGCCGTCTGAATAAACACGCTGTCCCAAGCAATGCACTATTTGTTTCAACGATCGTGGTATCTGTCGGGGCTCTTTTAAGCAAGCTGATTCCTGAACAAGCCTTTGGCATTGTGACAACAATCAGTGCCATTTGTTTCATTTGGGTATGGAGTATTATTTTAATATGTCACCTGAAATATAAAAAAACACGTCCTGAACTGCATGCAGCATCTACCTTTAAAGCGCCATTCACACCTTTTGTGAATATTTGTGTTCTTGTGCTTTTTGCCGCCATTCTCGTGATCATGCTCTTCGCTGACGCAACACGTCCAGCGCTGTTATTGACACCGGTATGGTTCGGATTTCTATTTTTGGTTTATGCACGAAAGAAACGCCGTGCTGCATAATGGATGAAAAAAAGCACAGCCTTTTCATAGCGCTGTGCTTTTTACCATTTAACGATTTCTAATCTTCAACATGTAATTTGCATTCAGAATGATCAAAACAAGTCCTATGATCATGATCGAGAAGAGCTGAGAGTGATTCGCTCCAAGGGAATATACAATGAGAATAAACATGGCACCGATCAATAACATATTCATCATTTGGTAGGTGTGAAACAGCCCTCCCAGCATCACATGCTTTTCACCTTCGTCAGAAATGGCGAGCAGCTTTTTGCTATAATCTTTGTCGGATGGGCTTGGTAGATTGCGATTAGGATAGACGAGTTTTAGAACCGATATCGCAGCATAAGAACTGATAATGGTGATCGTAAATAAAGCGACATTGACAAGAATAAGCCAGAGTGGCTGCTCGGTCACGATGGCCATACCGATTGCAATAATGGATAAAATGGTACTCACCGTATTGGCTAACGACAAATCAGTAAAGGTTCGATACTGTTTTACTTCCAGTTCATCCTCCTCATCACCAGATACAGAAAGTGATACTCTTTTCTTCATACGTGAAATTCCTGAAAAACAATAAATGATCAATAGGATCGTCAATCCAGTGATGACAAGAGTCGTTTCGAATGCAATATCAAGAAGTGTCATTTCAAATTCGGCCGCCAGCAAACAGTAAGCACCGAGAAAGCCAAGGAGAGCACCTAAGAGCATCTTGTATACAGTTTTCATGTGAGTTCATCCTCCTCGAATAGAAAAATACGTTCAATGGGTTCCTGAAAAATACGTGAAAGCTTAACAGCGAGCAAGAGCGACGGCATTAATTCGTCGCGTTCCATTAAGCTGATGGTCTGACGAGAAACCTTTGCACGCTTTGCAAGCTCAGTTTGGTTCAAACCATCACGTGCACGAAGCTCTTTTAGCCGATTTTTCATTCCGTCACCTCAATTTTGATCGAAATCTTTCCTTGATTGTAAAGCATTATATTCATTTTGACAAGTTTAGTTGTCAAAATGATAAAAATAATTGTCAGAAAGATCATCTTTATTCAAAAGGTGAACAATGATACGCTAAAGGAAAGAGAAACAGAAAACAGGTGATGTCCTTGTTCATTGATCAATTAAAGAATGACTTACATCAATCACAACCGTTGTTTATTGGAGAAGAGACAGCGTTCAAAGCGGCAGTCCTTGTTCCTTTGGTGCAAGTAAACGGGGAATGGCATATTTTATTTGAGGTGCGATCGCTGACCATGAGAAAACAGCCTGGTGATATTAGCTTCCCTGGAGGCAAACTCGACGGCGGTGAAACAGCACAAGAAGCTGCACTGCGAGAAACACATGAAGAGCTGGGCATTCCGCCTGAATCAGTCGAGATCCTTGGGCAGCTCAGTCCTTACATTGCTTCTCCATCCTTCGTGGTCTATCCGTATGTCGGCATCATTGATGAGCAAAAGGTAAAGCACTCCTTTAATCAAGAGGAAGTGGAGGAGACCTTTACCATACCTTTATCATGGCTCAGCCAATATGAGCCGTACCTACATCATGTGTCTGTTCAGCCAACACCAGCTGAGGATTTCCCCTATGAAAAAATCATGAATGGCGAGAAGTACCGCTGGGGGAGCCGTTCGATTGAGGAATGGTTTTATGATTATGAAAAATACACCATTTGGGGGTTAACAGCCCGCATATTAAAGCATTTTGTGACCGTTGCAAAAAGAAATTCCTAGAGAATCGCTCTCTAGGAATTTGTTGTATCCAGCCGTTCTTCCGCTGTTTGTTTTCCTTTACCAATTGGAATAGAAGCTCTCGCTTGGCTCAGTCCGTAGGAAGGCATGTTCACGTAGACAGATTCATATGATCCGGCTTGAACTTGATACGTTTCATGATAAATGCCCACTGCGTCATTGGTCCGTGCTCTTTGATTAAAGGCCTTCCAAGCCGCCAAATGCTTTTCCATCTTGGCATAGGCAAGAAGGTCATCTGTTGACTTCCAATATTGGATCATCGCTGTAGTGCGTAAACCGAAGTAATTCTCTGTCCCGAGGAAACCAAGCTCGTCTTGATGGGTATACAGTTCTTTGATCATGCCAGGCATCGCCATGAACACAGGCAGCCATTGATGGATCGCCCAGCGTTTGTTGATCCTCATTCCGATGATGAACACAACAATCGAGTCAGAATGGTCCGTTGTAAATCTGCCAGCACGTATGTCGTTTTTCATTCGTTCACCCCTCTTTCTTCATCTGTTCACATGTTTCCACGCACCAATCAATTCCTGCTTGAGCCACTTTCTTTCCATAATCTAAAGTAAACAGCCAGTACTTCGCATCAGCTTCATCTGGATAAAGCTCCTTGATGTTTTGTTCAATCGAAACGTATGTCTCATAACGGATACGGAGCCCCCTCTCATAATCCTGTAGAAGCACCAGCTTTTTCTCAAATGAAAGATATTGTCCAAAAAATAACTTTAATAACACTTCATTTCGTTCTGCTGGTAACTGATCGAGCGGCTGCGCCAGCCATTGCCTTAACGTATCCAGTCCTTTTTCAGTCAGATGATATTCACGCTTGTCTGAACGGCCGGATGTAGAAGTAGGTGAAACCTCAGCAAGTCCTTCCTCGACTATAAACTTTAAAGCAGGATAAATTTGTCCATAACTAATTTTCCAAAAATGATGCAAGCTCTTATCAATTAATTGCTTCACTTCGTACCCTGACTTGCAATCTGTCGTTAAAATACCTAAAATCGCATACGTCGTATCATTGTATTTTTTCAGTACATCCACACACCTAGCTAAAAGATATATCATTTAGATATATAATAAATTTGAAATGAATAAAAAGCAAGAAAATAATAATTGATAGCTTTATATTTTTAAAATACAGGAGATAAATCATAAATATGGTAATATATACTTGATGTGTAAAGAGCTTGCGCATCTATTCATAAAAGAATGGAGGGTGTACAAATGAAGTTGAGGAACATAGGAATATTGTTCATGATTGTTGCACTATTGATTGGTGCTGGAAGTTTTGGAGGAAACAAAGCATCTGCTAAAAAAGAATCACTGAACCAATCTTATGCATATGCCTATAAAACAAAGGACAATGTCAGTTGGCTGAAGGTGACTGAAAAGAAAGGCAAGGTCACGGGATACCTAAACGGTAAGGGTGTGAAGATTGATCCAATTGAGCCTTATATGGTGAAAACAAAATACAAACTAACGGGGAAAACCACGAAAAAAGGATACAAACTTAAAGTCCAACAAAAGAAAAAAACAATCGTATATGACATTTATTTTTCTGGAAAAGACCTCATGGTCAAAAAGCAAGGAGCGAAGAAAAGTAAACGCTATCAATCTGTTGATGAGAAGAGATTAAAAGAATACAAAAAAGCCATTGATAAGCGCTATGATGAGTACGTGGATACAGCAGAAGACCGTTACTATGAGATCATAGGGAAATACACAGACAATTTAAATAAAGCCTACGGCTATTTGTATACAGCAAAAAACAATTCATATCAAATTTTCCTTAATATCGAAGAAGCCGTTTTTGAAGGGGATTTTTCAGGGGCTATTACAATCTCCAAAGCCACAGGGAAGAAAAGTAAGCCATTGAAAAAAGAAAAATATCAAGCAGTTGGAATCACAGGTTTTAAAAACTTTTGGGTCTATCCCACACCAAAAATAAAGGGTGGCCTGTCTAAGATGATAGGATCATCTGATGTAAAAGCTGCCTATATTGAGTTGCCGTTTTGGAAAAAGAATGAAAAAATGAAACTGAAAGCTGTGAATAAGAAACAATATCAAAAGCAAGTAGAAGCATTTAAAAAAGCCGCAAAGAAAAAAGCAAAGAAAAAATAAAGATAACAATCACGTCAGATAGGACATATGATACTATCTGACTTTTTTGATTTAAATGTCCTCTAAAGTAAAATGAGATCGTTTTGGTGACATTAGACTTATAAAAAATATTTTTTAATTCATAAATATATGTTGACGCTTACATTAACTCAATATATACTAAAAACAAATCCAATATTGATAAATTAGACATGTGACTGGTCATGCAGGCAGGATCTAAAAACGATGAATTTCTTGAATTTGTCGTTTTAGGTCCTTTTTTTATTGCCAAAATATAGGTCTCGTGTATGAGAAAAGGGGGAGAAAAGATGGATTATACACAGGTTGCCAAAGACGTCTTACAGCATGTAGGTGGCAAAGAAAACATTGCTCATCTTGAACATTGTTCAACAAGACTTCGCTTCACATTGATTGATCAGAAGAAGGCAGATGTACCGGCTCTAGAAAAAACGCCAGGTGTCATAGCTGTCAGAATGTCAGGACAATGCCAAGTGGTCATTGGGAATGACGTGATTGAAGTGTATCAAAAGTTAACAAGTTTAATAGGTGCCAGCTCATCAGGGAGAGACGCACCTTCCAATCAGCCAAAAGAAAAAAGAAAAGTAGGCGCAGTTCTGTTAGATTTCATTGTCGGTGTCTTCCAGCCGCTTGTTCCAGCTATCGCAGGTGGAGGGATTTTGAAATCATTTCTTCTCCTTTTCTCTTTATTAGGCTGGGTGGATGCAAAGGGTCAAACATATCAAATACTGAACATGGTCGGTGACACACCGCTTTACTTCCTGCCTTTACTAGTCGCTGTGACGACTGCAAATAAATTAAAAGTAAATCCACTCGTCGCATTATCGGCAGTCGGAGCACTCATTCTTCCGAATATGACAGCAATGCTCACTGAAGGAGCGCAATTACTGTCGTTCGACGTAAAAAATATAGCCTATGCGTATCAAGTATTTCCAGCAATCCTCTCTGTATTGCTTTACGCTCAGATGGAAAAATTCTTTACTCGATTTTCACCAAAACCAATTCGGATTTTCTTCGTACCAATGATGTCATTGGTCATTACAGTACCAGTTACGTTACTTCTGTTAGGACCGATTGGTTTTACAGCAGGACAAGGTTTTTCATCTCTCATTCTTGCAATGTTTAATACAGTAGGCTGGGTAGCTGTCGCTATTTTAGCAGCGGTTCTCCCATTCATGGTGGCATCAGGCATGCACAAAGCGATGGTTCCTTATGCAGTCACGACGATGGGGAACCTTGGAAAAGAAGCGCTTTACCTACCAGCATCACTTGCGCATAATATTGCGGAAAGTGGAGCATGTTTCGCTGTTGCACTACGGACAAAAGATAAAGTGCTCAGGTCAACCGCAATCTCGGCAGGAATATCAGCATTTTTTGGGATCACAGAGCCGGCATTATATGGTGTGACCCTCCAAAATAAACGAGTTCTTGGAAGTGTCATGATTGGTTCCTTTGTCGGTGGGATCTTCATTGGATTAGTTGGTATACAAGCCTTTGTGCTTGTTGGTCCTGGATTAGCAAGTATGTCGATGTTCATATCAGATGAGCTCCCGCGAAATCTTATGTTTGCTGTCATTGGAGCTGTCATTTCGTTTGTTGTTGCATTTATCGCTGCTTTTGTTTTAGGTAAAGATCGAACAGTAGAAGAAAAGACAAATGACCAAGCGGCATTTGCTGAACAAATTGGAGCAGGTGAAACATTCAAAAGCCCTGTCATTGGTCAAATGATCTCCCTATCTGAAGTGAAAGATGATATTTTCTCTTCAAAGGTTATGGGAGAAGGGATTGCCATTGTGCCTTCAAAAGGAGCACTTTATGCACCAGTAGATGGTGAGGTCACCCTGCTGTTCGAAACAAATCATGCACTTGGTATGAGAACGGATCAAGGGGTTGAAGTATTATTCCACATTGGCATCGACACCGTTCAGCTGGAAGGTCAGTATTTCAATCCGAAAGTACAGGCAGGAGATCGTGTTCAAGCAGGAGATTTCCTGATTGAATTTGATCTAGAAAAAATCATAGAAGCAGGATATGATCCAGTTACACTTGCTGTGATCACAAATACAGATCAATTTGATATTAAAGTACAGCCATTACAAGAGGTCAATCGTCAAGATACATTGATGGTTGTCACACAATTAGGAGGCTAATCATATGACAACAATTAAAGGTTTTCCAAAAGGATTTTTATGGGGCGGCGCAATTGCCGCAAACCAAGCAGAAGGCGCATGGAATGTAGATGGAAAGGGACCATCTGTTGCAGATATTGCGATGTACCGTTCAAATTTGAGTGTAGAAGATTATGAAGGACACCTAGCAGTTTCTTCTGAAAATATTGATCGTGCCATTAACGACTCAGACGATAAAAAGTACCCAAAACGTAGAGGCGTTGATTTCTATCATCACTATCAAGGGGATCTCGCTCTCTTTTCTGAAATGGGCTTTAAAACACTTCGTATCTCAATTGCCTGGAGTCGCATTTTCCCAACTGGTGAAGAGACTGAACCGAATGAAAAAGGGCTGCAATTTTATGAGCGTGTATTTGCAGAAATGAAAAAACACAACATAGAACCGATCGTGACGCTGTCACATTATGAAATGCCGTTAGCACTTAGTGTGAAATATAACGGCTGGGCTGAAAGAAAAGTCATTGATCTCTTTGTTAAATTCGCCAATGTGTGTTTTGAACGCTATAAAGATGATGTGAAATATTGGCTCACCTTTAATGAAATTGATAGTATTCACCGCCATTCTTTCATTACAGCAGGAATTATTCCTGATCGCTGTCCTGAAGGAAAAGAGGAAGAGACGGTTTACCAAGCACTGCATCATCAATTTGTCGCATCTGCTCTCGTAACAGCAGATTGCCATCGCATCATACCAGGCAGTCAGGTAGGGTGTATGCTGACAAAATTGACAACGTATCCGCATACGTGTCATCCGAATGATGTGGAACGAGCTTTGAAACAAAACTTAGAAAACTATTTCTATGCAGATGTTCAGGTATTTGGTGAATATCCGCCACTAATCAAGCGCATGCTTGAGAGAAAAAATATTCATATCCAAATGGAAGCGGATGACCTTGCCATTTTAAAAGAAAACACAGTAGATTTTATCTCGTTTAGCTACTATATGTCTTTAACTGAATCAGCCCAAGAAGGATTAGAACAGACTGAAGGAAATACGATTCTTGGGGTCAAAAATCCTTACCTGCCATCAACTGACTGGGGCTGGCAAATTGATCCGGTTGGTCTGAAAATATCTTTGATAGAATTGTATGACCGTTATCAAAAACCTCTTATCATTGTAGAGAACGGCATGGGTGCAAAGGATGTTGTTGAAAGTGATGGATCTATCCATGACGACTATCGTATAAACTATTTCAAAGAGCACTTCCGTCAAATGAGAGAAGCAATTGAAGAAGGCGTCGATCTCTTTGGATATACGAGCTGGGGTTCAATTGATATTATTAGTGCAGGTACATCACAAATGTCAAAACGCTATGGCTTTATTCACGTAGATCAGGATGACGATGGAAATGGTACATTAAAACGTTCTCGGAAAGACTCGTTTTATTGGTACCAAAAGGTCATTGAGACAAATGGTGAATCGCTTGATTGAAAAACCACAATCATGAAAACAGGTGATGACGATGTTTAAAATCAAAAAAGTTTTAAACTCGAGTGTGGTCCTGGCTGAAGATCAGAACCAACAGGAGATGGTTTTATTCGGCCGAGGGATCGGCTATGGTCAGAAGCCGGGTCAAATGATAGAAGAGAAGAAGGCAGACCAAGTATTTATGTCAGTTGATAATATGAGGGCAAAAGAATTTCTTCAACTGTTAGATTCAATGCCTCAAGAGTTCATAGATTTAACTCAGCACATCGTTCAATACGCAGAAAAGCGCTTGAACACAAACCTAAATTCAGGTGTCTATTTCACCTTAATGGACCATTTGAATTTTGCAGTAGAACGACACAAAAAGAATATTAATATCACAAATCGCGTGTACTGGGAAATCAAAAACTATTATACTGAAGAATTTGAAGTAGGTAATTATGCGCTTGAGTTGGTTAATGAGACATTAGGCATACAATTACCAAAGGAAGAAGCGGCCAATATCGCCTTTCATTTAATCAATGCACTAGGTGAAGAATCCGATTCGAAAGATGGCATGAAATATGCAAAGATGATCGGGAGTATTGTCAATCTCGTGCGATATACGTTAAATATGAAAATGGATCAAGAGAATATTCATTACAGCCGGTTCATTACCCATGTGAAATTCTTTGTAGAAAGATTTTATGCAAATAAATTATTATCAGATCAAGAAAATGAGTTGTTTGAACAAATTGCTCACTTGTATCCTCAAGCGATGGATGTTGCCTTCAAAATCAAAGATTATATTAAACAGGTGCATAGTATCGTCATTCCTAATGATGAACTTACTTATCTTGCGGTACATATCCACCGCCTCATTTCTTATCAAGAATTAAAATAAATGTGGAACCACTTGCCTTGTAATAAGGCGAGTGGTTCTTTGTATTGTCCCGTTTTAAATTATGTTCCGATAGGTCGTTCTGTTGTACCAGGATTCGTTTCATTTAAGGAATTGAAAGACACTGTTTGTCCGAAAACAACGATGGCTAAAGTGAAAATCAGTAAACTCATTTTTTTCATTTGAATTCCTCCAGTCAAGTGTAGTGTGTTCCATGTGATAGGCGTCCTTTAAAAAGAGATAGGCTTGATGAATTGCCCCCAGCTCTTCAAAGTGTCTGGCAGCCAGTGCACTTAATTCACGGGCACCCTCCGCATCCTTTAATTCTTTCAAAATGCTGATTTCATCGAAACAGGCTTGAGCTTTTTTGACCATATCCTCAGTGAAATATAAATGGTGGAGCAAATTCATTTTTGCTGTATAGATGGGGCTTTTCTCCGTTGCATGTTTTTGTTTGACCAATTCGAAATAATAGAGTGCTTGTGTTCTTTCATCGATGGAGAGCAGCTCTTTTATTAACATAAACATGGAGTGATGGAAATAACACGATGAAAGATAGTCATCATCACTAAGAGCCTGTTCTAGTGCATCGATACATTTTTTTGATTCTTCAGTTTCAGCATACAGAATGCTGATATTATGATACAGCTGTGATGTTAGAAAATGATCGTTTAGACTGTTTGCGATGTGTAATGCTTTTTTGTAGTAGCTTTCTGCTCTTATGAAGTCACCAATATCCATAAAATTAGCAGCGGCGATCACAATGGCTGCCGCCAGTCTTCTTTCATAGCCTTCATGACTTTTAAAAATATCAATGGCATTCTGAATATAGTGAAGTGAAATCAGGCTTTGACGAAGCAGCATATATAAGTTTGCGATCTTTGTATGGAATTCTGCTACTTCTATTTCATCAGGAATGTTTTGTAGTTTTTTCTCGGCAATTTTAAATAGTCCAATCGCTGATGCATAGTCTCTTTTATATGAAGCGTAAAGGGCTTTGTAAAGGTAAAAATAGTATTCAATTAAGTCGTTTGTTTTAGAGGGGCAATCCAGCTCTGTCTGTTCATTCAGTTTTTTACCTCTTCGTTCATATAACATGAGTTTATACTTGCCTTCTAGCAATGAATAATAAGTCAAGACCTCCTGATTCTCTTCCATTTCTTGAAGTAATTCCTGTAATTCTGTGTACATTGCCTTTGCACTCTGTATATCATGCTTACGAATCGCAATTCGCCAATCATTTAAACGGTTCCCCACCTGTTCAGCTGAAATGATAGTCATCAAAATTTCACCTCTTTAAGATCCTTTCACCTGTTTCACTAAAAAACGATATCACAATTTTTGGTAAAATATAATCGTTTCTGCGAGGTGATTGACAAGAGGTAATAAAAAGGACCTTAGGTCATGTGATGTACGATATTGTAACGGTGAATGATTGTTTGTACAAATGGATAAAAACTTTTTTTGGAAGTCTAAAAAAGTGATAAATACAATCAGTTTTATCTTTATGTTTTAGGTAAGGAAGAGGAAGAATGAAGGGTCGATCTAGCAGGGAAAATCAGTTATGATGTTGCTAGATCATGATGGAAAAGAAACTGACTGAAGTGGACAAAGGTGAATATAAGTACAAATTATAAAAACTCTCGTATTTTAGAAAGGATGTTGAATTGAAAAAAAGATCTCAAATCTTAAACTGGAAAATCACACTAATGATCACGACACTTTTACTCGTTCTAGTGACTCTTTACATGTCAAAGAGATACTTTTATAGCAAAGAAATTGAACTGCTGACAGAGTCATGTCAACAAGCAGATGGCAAAATCATATTAGAAACTAATTACTTGTCTATGGATTATTCGTTTGAGTGTCAGAAAAAGTAAAACAGGCAGCTCTCTGCCTGTTTATACCCCCGTTAAAACCCTAAATCTTGCAACCAATTATTTAACCTAATTTCTCGTTTCTCAGCAGTTAAGCGTTCGTATTTCCCTAAATATAAACTGGATACAATTTCTCCATCATTCATAAACATCATTCTTTCAGAGCGGAGAGCAACTTTCGGATCATGTGTGACGAGAAGTAGAGTTGTTCCTTCAGAGTGAATTTTTGAAAAAATATTCATGACTTCCTTTGTGGTACTTGAATTAAGGGCACCTGTTGGCTCATCGGCAAAAAGAATGTCTGGTTCATTCATAAGAGCCCGACAGATAGAGGCTCTTTGGAGCTGTCCACCAGATACTTCTGACAAATATCTATCTGCTAAATGATCAATATCAAGTTTCTCCATTAAATATTTAGCTCGTTCATTTACTTCTTTTCTCGGCTTTTTTTTCGCTAAATAAGCTGCAGCGATAATGTTATCAAATAAATTGAGATTCTTTAGTAAGTGGCTGTGTTGAAAGACGAACCCCATCTCTGTTAAGCGCAGAGCCGTTAACTGTTTGTCTGTCATTTTTGATAGTAATTGGTCTTTATATTTGATCTCTCCCGCTGAGGCTGTTTCTATACCGCTAAGCTGATAAAGCAAAGAGGTTTTCCCGCAGCCGGAAGGTCCCATAATGGTCACGAACTCTCCGGACTTAATCGATAAATGAATATTTTTAAGAATAGTTTGCTTTTGCCCTTTTAATGAATCAATTTGCAAAGACAATCGCTCTGTTTCTATTAAGTGTTCCATGTGAAACATCTCCTTATGAAAGTGTATGTTGGGTGGTTTTGCTAGAAAAAAACGTCTTCAATAACCAAGAGGTTAAAGCTAAGCTGACGATAAACAGTGAGAGTGGGTACACGACTGACACCCATTGTGGTGCCAACCACTGAAGGCTTGATGCCCCTAAGGATGCTCCACCTACACTCATTAAAGCAGAACCAATGGTATTGACAGCGATTGTTCCAATAAAGGCGCCAAAAGAGAGAACCACGATAAAACTTGTTAAGTATTGTCCCGTTAAATCTTTTATAGAAAATCCAATCATTCTTAACATATGGTTACGACTTGAATCTTTCGCCTTTAACATGTGCAGAAACATTAATAGCATCAGACTGGCGGTTCCAAAAGCAGCTATTGTAGAGAAAAATGCAACCACCTTTACTAAAGATGCTGTGCTGCCGATGGTTTGATGAACGTATTCTTTCATAGCTGTCACTTTTGCAGGAGACATACTTGTTTCTAATGCTGCCTTTTTTTCTGCAATATCTATTCCTTGTTTCAGTTGAATTTGAATGGTTTTCCAAAGAGGTGATTGAGGAAAAGGTTGTGATAATGCTTTTGCTGTTTTTCCTCCGTTGGTGACATCCTGGTAAATGCCAGTCACCAATCTTTGAATTTCATGCCCATTTGTTACGAGAGTGATTTTTTCTCCTACCTTTTTCTGAAGTGAGTCTGCACTTAGCACTGATAAGGCGATATCTCCATCCTTGAAAGGTTCTCGTCCTTTTAAATAGGTGAGAGGGAATGCTGAGAGATCACCTGTTTCTAAATAGAGCGTTTCTAATGTATTATCCTTTGCTTTAGATTGGAGAGAAGTTGTTTCATATACGGCAGATGTTTGAATGTCTAGATCTTCGCGAATCTTAGGCTCGATTTTATTTGTACTTTTCTCTACATCATTTCCTTGCCGAATGTCGATTCGAAGGTCACTTTTGCCAGAGCCAAGATATGTGATGAAATCTGGTGATTGTAAAGTGTGCCATAGCTGAATAGGCATCAGCATCAAAAATGTACAAAGTGAGATAATGCAGGTAATCGTTGTATACAACTTCATTCGCGAGAACAGATCTTTTAAACCAAACCATATATTGACTGGGAGGAACCTGTTTCTCTTGAGGTGCATGGGAATTTGTTTTTTGTGATTTGGTGAAGTGACACCACCTTGAAGCGCTTGAGCTGCCGATACTTGACCAAACTTTCTTAGGACAGCATAGCTACATGAGATGACGATCATTGCCGTCAAAATAGAAACGAAAAGCGGGATCAGCCATTGAGCAAAAGAAGAGTCATTCCCCATATATTGCTGAATATTGGCCGTAAACATATCACCAAACATAAGCGTTAACAAATATCCTGCTATACACCCTGCACAGGCAAGCACAGCATACTTCCCAACGTATAATTGCTTAATTTTTGATAAAGGAATCCCCAGCACCTTCAGTATTCCAATTTCACGTTCATCCTCTTCTATAGCAGCTGTCATAGCAAGATGGAGAGAGAGAAGGGCTATACTAATGAGCAGCATGCACACAAGCAGGAGAATGGCAATCACCATTCCATCTGTCAATGCATTCAGCATACGTAGTAAGGGTAATGTAACAGCTGGTCCCTGTTGTGGTAGCTTTGATGATTGATAAATTGATTGAAAAGCATCTGCTTGCTTGGCATCATGCAGTAAAAATTCGATCAAGTACTCCTTTTTTGGAAACTCGTGATTCAGTGCGTCCCAATCCTCGTCATGAAGGAGGAATCTTTTTGAACTGACAAGGCTGGGGTTCATTTGCGCATCTCGTAAGAACGCTTTGATTTGAAAAGAGAAATGATTAGACCCTTTTTCAATCTTTAAGGTTTCCCCTATCTTGAGATGATACTTTTGTTGAAAATAGATGGGGACAGCCACTTCACCTTTGTTTACAGTTAGTTTTTCATTTCGCTCGTTTAAAAGAAAATCAAAAAAACGATTTTGTTTCACAAATAAATGATCCATCACACCTGCTTTGGCAGGTTCATTTCCGAACTTGATGCTGTCATGTTCAATTGCAATCATTGGGACAATTTGATGTGCTTTTACCATGGGCTGCTTGCTTGAAAATGTTTGAATGTCTTTTTCATCTATGGTGCCGTCATGCATTTGGACAAAGTCTGGTGCTTTGGCTGAATGGAGTAGGTTAGAAATGGAACCATTCAGCTGAGCTGTCATTTGAGCGGCGCTTGTTGCTAAAAATGATGTCATCATGATGCAAATGGTTAAGCCGATTGAAATGAGTCGGTGGCGGGTTAAGTCTTTCTTTATAAACGTCAATCTCATGAGGCTGATTCTCCTTCATGGTGAAGCATATTTTTTGTTAAGAAGGCTAGTGCAAACATGAAGATACTGACTATTAGCACGGTCACATACATGTTGGTAGAAAAGATGTTGAACAAGAACCCATACATCATTTGACCAAGCGGAGCAGCACATTGAGAAACCATTGTCAGATTGGCCATCACTTTCCCTAATTGGGCATTGGGTGTTTTCTTTTGAACATGTGAGATCACAACGATTGAAATCATTGTGAGCAGCATAGCAATTGGGAGACATCCTGCTAAAAAGAGAAAATAGGCTGGATATGTGCCAAATTGAAGGGCCATTTTTGTTGTTGAAAAAGCCACAGGCAGTAAAATGATGGCGATGACGAGCAGCCAGCGATATAAAGTAGGAATGCGCCAATGCTTTGCTACGAGTCCAACTAGCAGTGCCCCTGCGATGACAGCAAACTCAATCAAGCCCATTCCAATCCCATACATGATGTCACTGCTTTTCATTATGACCCTTAAAATGATTGGACCACCCACGATAAAAAAAGGTGTGAGGATGAAATTTAACATCGCTGCAAGCAACATGGCTCTTTTTAAAAATGGCTGATTGCCTATATAGGAAAATCCCTGCTTCATATCTTTCACGAGCACTTTACTCATGGACTCCGTTAGCAGGCTAGGTGAGAAGGAAATATTTAACCGTAAAAGCATGCATGCGGATAGAAAAAATATGATGGCACTAGCGCCTATGATGGATTGACTCCCAATAAGTCCGTACAGAATTCCGCCGATAATAGGAGCGAGAACACCTGAAAGAGCCTGCACACCATTTACGATGCCGTTTGCTTGTTCTAATTGTTCTTCTTTCACTAGCTGTGGAATGCTGGACATCACAGCAGGAGCGTAAAACGTACTCATCACGCCAAGCAGTATCATAACGGCTCCGATCATATAGAGTGAATCATTTCCTGAAAATAACCAGAAATAAAAGGCCAGAATCATGATGCCAGTGAGGACATCAAATAAAATCATTAAGTTCCTTCTGTTAAACCGATCAGCGATTGCCCCTGCTAATGGGGAAAGGAGGAGCGGGACATTGGATAAAGCGAAAAGTAAGGCATATAAGTCAACACGCTGTGTCATATCCAGCACGTGTAAAGATAAAACAAACCGAATTAATGAAGACCCGAAAACGGAAATAATCTGTCCGAGAACAAGGTACATAAAGTGGGTGGGGCCTCTTTTGGATAACAAAAACATGAATATCACTCTCCTTTTAGACCGACCGTCAGTCTATAAAGTATGCAGGATTGGTATTAAAGTGACCAATCACTGATTATTTTCATCTCCCTCTCCAGTTAATCGCTTGAGAAGGAAGGAGAAGCTTCCCTTTTCTGCATGTAAAGAAGATTCGAGGAGATCGATAAAAGCTAGAGCTCTGTGTATACTTTCTTCGGCAGTCCATTGGAAAAGGCCTTCATCAAATATGACCTGTGCAGAAGCAAGGAGAAATTCAACCGTCTCTTGCGGATACTTCGTTTGAAATGTCCCTTTCTCTACACCTTGCTGAATGACATCTGCCAAAACAGGTGAAAGTTCTTTAATGGCTTTGATCAAGCTTTTTTGATGCATTTCTGCATTAGAAGGTTGATGAAATTGTTCGATCATGCCCTGTTTATTGCTTCCTTGCTTAGGTGATTGCGCCATGATGATATGAAATAGTTTATCGACGACTGGCAGGTCTGGGTCAGCCGCAATACGCTTTGCCACGATGATATCTGCTTTGATGATTCTATCAATAATAGCATCCATCACTTCTTCTTTGGATGTAAAGTGATAATAGAATGTGCCTTTTGCAATGCCAACGGCTTTTAATATGTCAATAATCGTTGTTTGCTGATAGCCTTTGGTTGAGAAAAGCACCTCTGCTGCGTTTAAGATGTCATTTTTGCGTTCTTCAGGATGTTTAACGGTTCTCATAAAGCCATCCTTTCTTTTGACTAGACTGTCGGTCGGTCCCTTGTTTTGATTAAACACTTTTCAACGTACCTTTGTCAACGGCTGTTTTTTGAGAACTTTGCATTTATTGTGCAATAACACTATGATACATTGAATGAAAATACCTTCAGGAGAGATGCTGCATGCAATTTTTAACCAGTGAATTGGCTCAAGAAATGGTTGAACGTACGATGCATATTTTACATAAAAACATCAATGTGATGAATGCAGATGGTGTGATTATTGGTTCTGGTGAACGAAAAAGGATTGGACAGAAACATGATGGTGCACGACTTGTGCTGACGAGCGGGAACAGTGTGGAAATTGACCAGGAGAAATCCTTCCGTTTAAAGGGAGCGATGCCGGGAATCAATTTGCCTATATGCTTTCGTGAACAAGTAGTTGGTGTGATTGGGATTACTGGTGAGCCAGAGGACATTCGGCATCATGCAGAGCTGGTGAAAATGGCAGCTGAGCTGGTGTTAGAACAATCTTTTCTGCTTGAACGAGTTCAGTGGCGGCAGCGAATAGAAAGTGAAATTGTCAATCAGTTGATTTCTGATTCTGACGTGGGTGATCATCAGCTAAAGAATCGAGCGGCCTGGCTGGGGATGGATTTAGATAAGCGGCGAATGGCGATTATTTTTCAGCCAGTTCCATCCTCCGAGGACACTGTGCACAAAATGATGCATGCGATTCAATACGATAAAAATGCGGCCGATTTACTAGGCATGACCTTCCTTCATGAATTGATTCTTTTAAGGCAGCCGATTCATGAACATAGTCTGAAGCACGTGACCGGGCAGCTGCAGAGAACGATGGTGAGAGCAGTAGATAGGCAAGTGCTTGTAGGTGTAGGGACTGTCGCTGAGGACATGAGTCAATTACCATTGTCTTTTCAGCAGGCGAGAGATGCTCTGCGGTTGGGGAAGGTTCTTGATCCAGGTGAAAGTATATTTTTCTTTGAATCTTATCAGCTGGAAAGCTTATTTATAAGAGCAGGAACCGCTGAAGAGGAAAATAGATGGACTGATTTTTACAAGCCACTTGCACAAGAAACGGAGCTCGTCCATACGTTAAAGGTATACATTGAAGAGGGAGGCGATTTGCAAAAAAGCGTGGATCGCTTATTTATTCATCGCAATACACTGCGATATCGTTTAGATAAAATTCAAGCAATAACCGGGAAAGACCCTCGTCATGTGAAACAGTTGATGGAGCTCTATATGGCGCAGTTGATGAGTCAACTACCTTGATTGTGCATTTGCACAATTGAATGAAGTGATAAATAAAAAAAGATCATATAGATTCACAACTCGATCCCGATGAGTAAACGCTTACAATTAAGAAAAGACAATTTGGGGGGATTGAGAATGAGTGAAGATGTAACGGTAAGTACACTGGGTGCCATGATGGCGCTTGTGATCGCTATTGTTCTCATTCTAAAAAAAGTATCACCTGCATATGGCATGCTGGCAGGTGCATTCATAGGCGGTTTGGTTGGCGGTGTAGATATTGTTCAGACCGTCAACGTCATGATGGACGGAGCTAAGGACATGATTCCGGCTGTCCTTAGAATTATGGCCGCAGGTGTACTGGCTGGCGTTTTGATTGAGTCAGGTGCAGCGTTATCTATCGCTGAGGCCATCGTGAAAAAGCTAGGAGAGGCGAGGGCCCTTTTAGCACTCGCACTTGCAACGATGATTTTAACAACGGTGGGCGTTTTTGTAGATGTAGCAGTCATCACGGTAGCACCAATTGCACTTGCCATTGCCAAACGGGCAAAGCTTTCAAAAATGGGGATTTTACTTGCCATGATTGGGGGCGGGAAGGCAGGAAATATCATGTCGCCGAACCCGAATGCGATTGCAGCCTCTGACGCATTTGGTGTACCTCTTACTTCCATGATGGCGGCAGGTGTTATTCCGGCTGTGTTTGGATTAGCTGTCACGTACGTGTTAGCCAAAAAGCTCGGAAATAAAGGGACACCCGTTCTTGAAGAGGAAGCTGACCAAAGCAAGGTTCAAGTGCCTGCTTTTTTTCAAGCATTGGCTGGTCCGCTTGTTACCATTTTATTGTTGACTCTAAGGCCGCTATTTCAAATCAATATAGATCCAATGGTTGCCTTACCGATTGGAGGCATTGTAGGCGCTGTTTTGATGAAAAAAGGAAAGTATATCAATGATTATGCGATGTCGGGACTTCATAAAATGTCGGGCGTAGCGATTATGTTATTAGGGACAGGTACACTAGCAGGAATCGTATCGAATTCTTCCTTAAAAGATGTGTTTATTCAAGCACTTGATGCATCGGGACTGCCTCCTTATTTGCTTGCACCAACGTCAGGTATTTTTATGTCAGCAGCAACCGCTTCGACAACAGCAGGAACGGCGGTCGCCAGTGGCGTATTTAGCGGCACACTGATTGGGCTTGGCGTATCTGCTCTTTCAGGCGCAGCCATGATTCATGCTGGAGCAACGGTGCTTGATCATATGCCGCACGGGAGCTTTTTCCATGCAACAGCAGGAAGTGTGCAAATGGACATCAAAGAACGGTTGAAATTAATGCCTTTTGAATCGTTAATTGGTTTGACTTTAACCGTTGTATCGACCATTATCTTTGGCATTTTCCAGCTGTTCGGCTGAGGACATGATGAGAAACGAGGGGTTTTTGGATGAAAATTGTGATCGCACCAGATTCATTTAAAGAAAGTTTATCTGCTTATGAGACGGCCTGTGCCATTGAGCGAGGGTTTCGTTCTATTTTGCCAACCGCAGAATATCTCAAACTTCCAATGGCAGATGGAGGAGAGGGTACGGTTCAATCATTGGTTGATGCGACAGGTGGGCACATTGTCAATCAAGTGGTTACGGGTCCGCTTGGCGAACCTGTGGATGCCTTTTTTGGCATGTTGGGGGATGGTCAGACCGCTGTCATAGAGATGGCCGCAGCCTCTGGGTTACATCTGGTCCCGCCAGAAAAGCGGAATCCGTTATTCACGACGTCGAGAGGAACAGGAGAATTAATGCTTGCGGCACTGGATAAGGGAGCGAATCATGTAATCATTGGGCTTGGCGGAAGTGCAACGAATGATGGCGGCGCTGGGATGATGCAAGGATTAGGTGCAGCTTTTCTCGATAAAACAGGACAAGACCTCATGCCGGGCGGCGGGTCACTGAATCAATTAGCTACTATTGATCTATCTGGACTTGATCCAAGACTGCAATTCGTCCGGCTGGAGGCAGCTTGTGATGTGGATAATCCTTTAACGGGAGAGAGAGGGGCGTCTGCCGTATTCGGACCTCAAAAGGGAGCAGATGAAGAAATGGTTCAAGTGTTAGACAAGAACTTAGCTCATTTTGCACAAGTAGCAGAAAAGGAGTTTAATGTATCTATTGCTGATGCAGCCGGTGCAGGAGCAGCAGGGGGACTTGGTGCGAGTTTATTAGGCTTTTTACAGGCTGATCTTCAAACAGGAATCGATATTGTACTGAAGGCCGTTCATTTTAATGACGTCATCGAGGAGGCAGACCTCGTCATTACTGGGGAAGGCCGAATCGATCGGCAGACCATCTATGGAAAAACGCCGATCGGTGTAGCCAAAGCAGCCAAACAGTATGGTCTCCCTGTAATTGGCATTGCAGGATCACTCTCAGAAGACAGTACAGTCGTACATGATCATGGAATTGATGCCCTTTTTAGTATCGTTCCAGGTGTCATCTCTCTTTCTGATGCGATGCATGATGCGGCTCTTCACGTAGAGAGAACTGCGCGGAATATTGCAGCTGTGATGACATTTGGAAGAGAGAAGTAAATGCTGAAAAATGTTTCCTTTTCTATCACGTTCATTTCTATAGAAATGTGGTAAAATAGTGATAAATGAAATAGAAATTTGGAGGAAATACAAATGTCTAATCTACCGAATTGTCCTTCGTGCAGTTCATCCTATACTTACGAGGACGGCAGTCTGCTTATCTGCCCTGAATGTGCGCATGAATGGTCACTAGAACAAGAACAAGCGGCAGAGGAGCAGCTTGTTGTGAAAGATGCGAATGGGAATCTGTTAAGTGATGGCGACACAGTCACTGTCATTAAAGATTTAAAAGTGAAAGGTTCTTCTTCGGTTTTAAAAATAGGGACGAAGGTCAAAGGCATTCGTTTAGTTGAAGGCGATCATAACATTGATTGTAAAATTCCTAGCTTTGGCGCTATGAAGCTAAAGTCAGAGTTTGTGAAAAAGGTATAACGACAGAAAAGAGCAAGATCTCATTCTTTTCAGTAATTAGAACTTGTCCATGAATAGCTAGCAACAGAAATTTTTTCGGTAAGGGTTTGTCTGCTTCATTTTCTTTTCTTAATTGCTTAGAAATAAATATATGGATGTTGCTATTGAACAAAAAACACCTAAATTGTTAAAGGAAACATATTCCTTAATAATTAGGTGTTTTATATTTTTTCATAAAGTTTCTAAAGCTAATTATTGACTATACAAAAGGATATTCGAAGGTGTTTTTTAATCAAAACCTAAAATGCAAAATTCCATTTGTATTTTATTAGGAACATTATTTGGTCTTATACTTCTAATAAGCTTTAAATTATAAATGGGGTGATAAAAATGGAATTTGGATATTTTAAAAAACCTGTTATGAAAAAAACGACTAAATGTATACCTATTACTAATAAAGAAGATGTCGAAATTGGGTTAATAAAAAGATTTTATAAAAATAAAGTTGAGAGAGTAATTGATCACATATTTGATGAGTTTTTTGTGAATGTAGAGGTAATGGATTCGAATTCTAATACTATTGTAAAAGCTATAGAAAATATATCCCTCAAATCAATGTATCGTTCAAATTGGGTTATAGAATGTAAGGATAAAGGAAGGTTTTTATTAGAAGATAGAACTAAAATGAAAACAAATCCAACGATGAATTTAATAATAAATGATACTACGTATTATCTAAAGAAAGATTTCGCAGATAGACGTGTTAGATTGGAAGACTCAGAGCAGACTATAGCTGTAATTACATACGATAAAATTATGCCTCCTGCAACAGTTAGTATTGAAAAACGACAGGGTGACCTAACTGTCCATCTTATCGCGTGCCTCTATTATATATTTATGTTAAGAGAGTAGAAACACTACTTTAGAGGAATTCCTTAATGCCATCATAATTTTATACATCATGGTCTTTATATTGATACCTATTAATAAAATAAAGAATTAGATCATCTTAAATCATTACCTTAACCCTACCTTAAAAAAGGCAGAGGATTCTCTAAATTTTGGCTAATTCCCTTCACAATTTTTGGGCATTGCTGTACCATATGGAAGTGTTCTTCTATTTTTGACGGATCATGGTGTTTATCAGGAAATAGATGATAGATGATACTTAGACAAAGAAGGAGAGGTAACGTGACGAACGTTTTAGAACTGCATAATGTATCTAGGCATATTCGCGGGAAAAAGATTGTTCAAGACTTGAGCTTTTCTGTCCAAGCGGGAGAAGTCTTTGGCTTCTTAGGACCGAATGGCGCGGGGAAAACAACAACCATTCGCATGATGGTCGGTCTTTCTCCGATTACATCTGGTGACATTCAGATTAATGGACATAGTATTCAAACCTCATATCAGCATGCCATCCAAGATGTCGGTGCGATTATTGAAAATCCAGAAATGTATAATCATTTAACGGCAAGGCAAAACCTTGTTCATTTTGCCAGAATGAATGGAAAAGTGGATGAAGGTCGAATTGATGAACTGCTAGAACTAGTTAGTTTGCAGCATGTGAAACATAAGCGTGTCCGTACGTTTTCATTAGGAATGAAGCAGCGTTTGGGTATTGCTCAGGCATTGATACATAAACCGAAACTGCTAATCTTAGATGAGCCGACCAATGGACTAGATCCAGAGGGAATTCGAATGATACGAGATTACTTGAGAAGGCTGGCAAAGGAAGAAGGTCTTGCTGTCATCGTTTCTAGTCATCTCATGTCAGAAATGGAATTGATGTGTGATCGTTTCGCCATTATCCAAAAAGGAAAGCTGATTGCGATTGAGGATCAGCGTGCGGAGACGAAGCAGGATGATTTGGTCAATTATCGAATGAAAGTAGCATCAAGTGAGCTAGAAGAAGCTCAAAAGCTCATTGAGGCATGCGAGGAAGGCATCACGGTTAGAGAAGAGGAGCAGTACTTATTCTTCTCCATCCTAGAAGAGAAAATGCCGGAATTGATTCGTCATTTGAGCGGTGCGTCTATTCATTTGTACGAAATCAAAATAGAAAAACAAACCTTAGAAGATAAGTTCTTAAGCTTAACAGGTAAAAAGGAGGCAGACGTATGATTCGCCTCATTCAAAACGAGTGGATGAAAATCAGTTATCGTGTTGGTACTTGGATTATGGTTGGGCTTCTTGTGTTAGGCATGATTGCGACGTTGATCTTTGCAGTTAAGACAAATGACGATGAACAAACGTCAAGTGATTGGAAATCCGAGCTGCGAATGATCAATAAAGAAAAGAAGCAAGAATTGAAAGAGAATGATTTAGCATTTTATAAGAGATCCCTTGAAAATGATATAGCGATCAATGAGTATCGAATCAAACATGATTTGCCTCCAGCCGATCAATTCGGTAAAAATGCATGGACTTATGTGAAGATCAATGCTGATTTGCTTCAGCTGGTCGGTGTATTTGTGATTATTATTGCAGCCACAATTGTCTCGGCTGAATATAAGCATGGTACAATTAAATTATTATTGATTCGTCCGCCATCCAGGTTGAAGGTTCTTTTATCTAAATACTTTACCGTTCAACTATATTCACTTTTCCTGATCGCTGTCCTGTTTATCTTATCCTTTATCTTAGGTGCGATATTCTTTGGACTAAACAATGATTATGTGTATTTGGCTTATCAAAATGGTGAAGTCATTGAACGGTCTCAGTTTGCAAATATGGTCTCTTATTATTTGGCGCATTGTGCTATGTTTGTTGTATTAGGGACACTTTCTTTTGCCATCTCAACGGTGTTTAGAAGCGAGGCCATTTCCATTGCGATTAGTGTATTAGCCTATATTGTGGGAGCATCCATCACAGGCATTTTGATGTTCTTCTTTGATTGGGCGAAATACTTATTGTTTGCCAACGATCCTGCACAATATTTCGCAGACACACCTACTTTTATCGAAGACATGTCCCTAGGATTCTCATTAACGGTCCTAGTCATTTATTGGGCCATCTTCTTGGTGGTTGCTTTAATCGTCTTCCAAAAGCGAGAAGTAAAAACAGGTTAATTTAACTTTTTAGGAGGTTTCTATAATGATTAAGCGTAAAGGTGAAAAAATTATGGGGATTATTAGTATTGTCCTCAACGTAATTGGTGTTGGTTTTGGGGCGTTGATGCTCTCTGTAGATCCAGCAGTTTATGAAGAAATGAATGAAGTGTTAAAAGAGGAAGGCAGTGCATTGCCAGTTGAAACACTTGAGGCTTCGGTTCATGCCTTTGGTGTTCAGTTTATGGTTGTTTCCGCAATTGCGGCTGTCTTAACACTTGTTGGTGTGATTGTCTTGAAAACAGACCGACGTGCCGTGCTTTCTGGTATTCTTTTCTTGGTTTCGGCTGTGACTCTTTTAATTGGAACCGTTGGTCTTGCCTTCGTTCCGATGATCTTGTTGCTTATCGTTGGGTTGATGTCACTGATTAAAAAACCGAAAACAGAAGTGCACACAAGTGAATATCCTTCATAAATCAAAGAAAAAGACATGCGCCCATATGCGCATGTCTTTCTTTTTTATATGATGCCAATCAGCTTGGCGACGATGAGTAAAACGATACTGAATCCCCACATCCAAAAGAAGGAATAGCGGATATGTTTCCCCATGTCGACTCCTGCAAGACCTATGGCAAGCCAAACAGCAGGAGCAAGTGGACTGACAAAGGTTCCGATGATATTTCCAATCATCATGGCATATGCTGCTGAAGTGCCTGACACGCCAACCTCAGATGTAATCGATTCGACAATTGGCAGAAGTGCATAATAATAGGCATCTGTACTTGTCAGCATATCAAGCGGTACCCCAAACATCCCCACAATGATATGTAAAAATGGAAGCAGGAAAGCAGGTAGAATTTGAACGCTGTCAACAGCTATTGCTTTGAGCATTCCCGTCCCTTCTAGTATTCCTAGAAATGAACCTGCAGAGAAGATGACAGCAGCCATCATCAGCGCACTAGGTGCATGAGCCTTGATTCTTTCCATTTGTACATTCACAATCGGATAGTTAATCAACAGCGCAAGAGAAAGTCCAATCATAAACATATAACTGGCTGGAATCACACTCAGCACAAGAAGGACAACAACAGCCAAAAACAGGATGAAATTCACCCAGATGAGGTGATAACGTTTTAAAGAGGCGTCGCCTGTTTCGCTGATAGATTGAATAGCCTGGTCCCAATCAGCGCCTTCTAGTTGGACAGCGGCTACTTCGTTTGCAGCAATTTTCACCCTAATACGTTTCTCTTCTCTTTTCCCTAAGATGAACGCCATCCCCAACACGAGAACGACTCCGATGAGCTGAATTGGTATGAGCGGGACCCATAGCTCTGATGGATCGATATTCAAGACACTTGCTGCTCGTCCGGTCGGTCCAGCCCATGGCACCATGTTGGTTAAGCCGGCACTCGTCCCGATTAATAACAGCAGTAAGTAAGGACTCATATGTAATTTTTTATAAAGCGGAAGCAGTGCAGGTACAGTTAATAAAAAGGTCGTAGCTCCTGCTCCATCTAAGTGTGCGATGACCCCAATCAAAGCAGTTCCCATCGCAACCGTGACAACATTTCCTTTTGTCAGCTTAATTAAAGCTTTAATTACAGGTTCAAAGAACCCTGTATCTTGTAAAATGCCAAAAAATAAAATGGCGAAGATAAACATGGTCGCCACTGGCAATACTTTGATAATCCCTTCTTCAAAAAAGGTTTGAATGTCATTGATACCAAATCCCGCAATGAGCGCCCCTATCAAAGGTACCATGACCATGGCGACAATTGGACTTGCTTTCCCCCAAATCAGCAATACAACAATCGTTAAAATAATCAACAATCCAACAAACGTTAACATAAGCCCCTCCCCCTACAATAAACCGTTGACATTTATTTGCTCTTTTTAACACAATACAGTCCCACAGCTGCATTGAAAAAAAGAGTATCAAAAATATGAGTGTTAGGCAACCGCTTTCATACCTATACAATGGCAAAAAAGGATGGCGAATCCAGTCAGGGCGCTGTGTCAAACATGTCAAAAAATTTAGATAAAAAATAACACTTCGAGTGCATATCTACAATTAAAAAAATATATAGGTATTTAGAATTATTAAAATCAAAAAGCGTCCAATGAATGGACGCATCTTTCAATCTATTTTTTCAAGATGATGTATTCGTAAGGATCAAGTTGAAACTGTTCGGGCACATGCTGTCCAGTCAGCATATTTTCATAGCCTTCCATTGAATCTAGTGAGATGCCCTGCTGCTGTTCTGTAAAATTCATCATAAACACAAAGTCCTGAGTGCCATCTGTTCTCTTTTGTACACTGACTCCCTCTGGCATCGCAGAAGATAGGACAGGCTGTATGCCAGTGCCTGCAATGAGATCCTCGTAAAACTCATCATAAAAAGCCTGCTCATTTTCGGAAGCCATATAGTACGCTTTCCCATTTCCAAATGGACGGACAGTAAGCGCTGGCTGTCCTTCATAGCAGCCATTCTCAAAATGCCCTAACACAGAGGCCGTTTCAGGATGAATGGATTCGCAATATTGGCCGACATGGTAGGTGCGTCCATTCCCTGTGGTCATTAAGACGTGTTCATCTGGCATCAATGTGTTGATTTCTTCTGCCCAAATGCCAAGTACATGGCGGAGAGGGCCCGGGAAACCGCCGAGGAAACAGAGATCGTTTTCGTCAACCATACCGCTCCAGTATGTCGCGACAAAAATGCCGCCCTCTTTGACAAAGGCTTCAATCTTTTCTGCTACACCTGGTTTGATCATGTAGAGCATTGGCCCAACCAGCACCCGGTAGGATGAGAAATCCTTTTCCATTCCGACAATGTCAACAGGGATGCCCTTTTTCCAAAAGCTGCGATAGTGAGTTTGACAAGCCTCCACATAGCGTTTGTTTGCATTATTTAAGGCTTGAGCATCATCAATCGCCCAGTGATTTTCCCAATCGTATATGATCGCGACCTCAGGTTGAACGGATGTGCCCGCAATCGCCTGCAGCTGCTCTAGTTGTTTCCCTAGATCAGCCACCTCTTGAAACACACGCGTATGTTCATGCCCTGAATGGTCAACAACTGCACCGTGGAATTTCTCAGAGGCGCCTCGTCCTTGTCTCCACTGGAAATACAGCACGGAGTCTGATCCGTGGGCGATCGCCTGCATGGCAGAGAGGTGTGCCATTCCTTTATGTTTGACTTTATTCACATCATGCCAGTTCACGAGGCTCGGTGTGCTTTCCATCACGAGAAACGGCTGTCCGTCCTTTAATGAACGATACAAATCGTGAACGAAGGCGACGTTTGACGCTAATTCGGCAGTTGTTTCTCTGCCGCTATGCCATGCAGGGTAACTATCCCATGAGATCACGTCGACTTCTTTTGCAAATTGATGATAATCGAGCCCAAGGAATGGACGCATATGCGGATAGTCGCCCATAAAGTTGGTGGTCACTGGGATATGAGGCGTCAATTCTCGCAGCGGCTCAATCTCATTTTGATAAAAATTGATTGTTTGAGCTGTGACAAAGCGCTTCCAATCTAGGTTCATGCCGTGAATCATGTGCTCCCCATGCGGTGCAGGTGACTCAATTTGTGCCCAATCACTATAGGTGTGGCTCCAAAATCCCGTCCACCATGCTTGATTCAATGCATCAAGGTCATGGTTGTATTTGTCTTTCAGGTAATGTCGGAATGCCTCCTGGCAAAGATCGCAATGGCATTCGCCGCCGTACTCATTCGAAATGTGCCACATGATCAGTGCTGGATGATCCTTGTAGCGTTCAGCAAGCAACCGGTTGAGTGTATTTGTTTTTTCTCGATAAACCGGTGAGGTGAAGCAATGATTATGCCGAAGCCCGTGTAAGTTACGCTGGCGGTTCGCTTCGACGCGTAATACTTCTGGATATGTTTGTGAGAGCCAAGCAGGCCTTGCCCCGCTTGGCGTTGCGAGAATGGCGTGAGCCCCCTGCGCTGTCAAGCGGTCCATGATGTCATCCAGCCATGCAAAGTCATATTGACCTTCTTCTGGCTCTAGCTTACTCCATGAAAAAATGTTGATGGAGAATGTTTGACAGTGTGCAAGCTTCATTAATCGAAAATCTTCGTCAATGATCTCTGGCATATGGAGCCATTGATCTGGATTATAATCACCACCATGCAAAAAGCCTTTCACATTTGGGTGAACGAGCGGGTAACGCTTTCCCATTTTGTCACGTCCTATCCTTTTAATTACGGTGTCATTTGTTTAAATACATCGAGAGAAGGCAGTGCTTTTCCGTTGAAATCAAACATGGCTTGATTTTCCCAAGCATTTCCGACCGTACCGGTTGTTTGGATATAAGCCAGCCCGTATTGACTAGACCACGGCGCGCCTTTCGCTGGAATCCAAAGCGGCTCCCAATAAAAGAACCCTTTCCCGCGATTGTTTTTCACTTGTGAAATTCTTTCTGATACATCTCGTATAAAAGATGCCTGCCCTTGCGGTGAAGCTGGATACCCAGCTGTTTTGACGGAGTCTTGATTAAATGAGTTTTCTAAGTTGTCACCATTTGCTGTTGTAAACCCATAGGCGGTTTCCACCACAATGACGTCTTTGTTATAGCGCGCACTAATATCATTCATATTGGAGGAAAGGCCGCTGAATCCACCATCCCAATAAGGATAATAAGACAAACCGATCGTATCGAATGTGACTCCACGTTTTGTGATTTCATCAAACCACCAGCGAGATGCGCCATTGTCCCCTCCATGTGCAAGATGAAGCATGACTTTCATGTTCGAATCGACAGAGCGAACAGCATTTGTGCCAGCCTTTAGCAAAGCAGCGAGCCGGTCAAATTCACCGCCGCCTTCACCCCAGCTTTTGCCGTTTGGCCACAGCATACCTGAGTTCAATTCATTCCCGACCTGTACCATGTTCGGCAGAGCATTTTGCGCCCTCATCGCTTTTAGCACATCACTTGTGTAAGTGCCGACAGCCTTTTCTAAATCGCTTTGTGAGAGGGACGCCCAAGCCTTCGGTTTGAACTGTTTACCAGGATCGGTCCAGAAATCACTGTAGTGAAAATCCAGCAGCACTTTCATGTTTTGTGCTTTTGCTCGTTTCGATAGAGCGATGGCTGTGTTTAAATCATTTGTCCCGCCGTTATAGGCACGGCCTTGATTGTCGTATGGATGGTTCCACAGTCTGATGCGCACATAGTTGACGCCTTTGTCCTTTAATAGTTTAAGGGGATCAACCTGTTGTCCGTTCTGGTCGTAGTATCTGCCGCCGCTTCTCTCGACTTCTGCAAGCATCGAAATATCGGCCCCTTTGATGAAGTCCCCTTGCAGTCCATTAATCGGCTGAACAGAAACCGTATCTGCTTTTGCTTCAGGCAGAATACCTAACCCCATGAGAAAGAAAACGACAACAGTGACGAGCATCCATTTTTTCATCAAATCTCTCCTTATCCTTTTGTCCCGCCTTGTGTGAGGCCGGATACAAATTGTTTTTGTAAAACAAGAAACAATAAAGCGACAGGAATTGCAATCAGTAAAGCCCCGGCTGCAAAGGTCGTGTAGCTGGCACCCATTTTGTCTGAAACGAGATTGTACAGACCGATTGGGAGCGTATACATTTCGGGTGATCGGACAATGACACTGGAGATGATGAAATCACCCAGTGGTCCTGTAAATGAGTTGATGGCGACAACGGCTAAAATTGGCTTGGCGAGCGGCATAATAATTTGGATGAAAATCCGGAAATGCCCTGCACCGTCCATTCTGGCTGATTCATCGAGATCCTTCGGAATCGCATCAAGATAGCCTTTCATTAAATACGTATTCATCGGAATTTGTCCGCCTGCATAAATCAAAATCAGTGCAAGGTGGCTGTTAATCAGTCCAAGCATTTGAGCCAGAACAAAAATCGCAATCAGCGCTGAAAATTGGGGAATCATTTGCAGCAGCAAAAAGAGCATCAGCCCATTTTTCCGTCCTTTGAAACGGAATCTGGAAAAGGCATAGCCTGTAAAGCTGACAAGAATCAGCGTTAAGATCATGGTGGCGATGCTGATCTTCATTGAGTTCCAATACCAATTTGCATAAAGTGCCCCTTGACCAAAGAACAGCTCGGTGAAGTGGCTGAACGTTGGGTTCTTCGGAAACATGCTTGTGCTCATGAGGCTGTTCCCAGGATTAAAGGAAGCACCGATCGTCCAAAGCAGTGGATATAGAATACAAGCGGAGGCAATGAAAAGGATAAAATAAGTGATAGTCAGGCGAATGAGTTTTTGTTGTTTTGATCCCATATCACATCATGTCCTCCTCTTTGAATGAATTCGTTCTCTTAAACTGCCAGAGTGCAATGGCAATGACAAAGATCGAAAGTAAGATCGTCACAGCGGCAGCCAGTGCGTATTGAGAGGACTGCATCGTTAGCTTATAAATCCAAGAAACCAATATGTCCGTACCCCCAGCTGTTGACCCAGCAACAGGCGGTCCTCCGCCATTAAATAAGTAGATGATATTAAAGTTGTTAAAGTTAAAGGTATATTGCGTGATTAATATAGGTGCAATTGAATAGAGGACAAGCGGTAATGTGATGGACCGGAATTTCTGAAAGAAGTTTGCTCCATCAATGGTCGCTGCCTCGTATAAATCTTCAGGAATGGCCTGCAAAACACCGGTTGTCATAATGAAAACAAAAGGAAATCCAAGCCAAGTCTGCATCGCAATGAGGGCAATTTTGCTCCAAAATGGATCTGTCAGCCACGGCTTTGGATCAATCCCAATCGATGCAAAAAGCGTATTGTTGATGGCACCAAACGTGTCGTTGAACAGTCCGGCAAACACCAAAATGGTCACAAACCCCGGAACAGCCCAAGGCAGAATCAAAATCGTTCTAAAAAACCGTTTCCCTTTTAAATCCTTCTGATTGAGCAGGACAGCTAGAAAGATGCCGACAGCACATTGAAGGGTCGAAGCAGCCAATGTCCATACAACGGTCCAGCCAAGTACATCAATGAATGTGTCTCTCCAAATATCGATCGAAAAGATATTTTGAAAGTTTTTGACCCCTACCCAATCAATGAGATTGGCAGGTGGCGAGTGGTATAAATCGTAGTTCGTAAAGGCAATCGCAAAGCTGAACATGATAGGAAAGACAACAGAAAATAGAAGTAAAAAGAAAGCAGGAGTGCTCATTAAGTAAGGAAAGCCTTGATCGATGAGCTGATGATATTGAGCTCGGATGGAATGAAGCGGAACCCCTTGATCACGTTTCTTTCCGTTCATAAATGCATCACGCATCATGAGCACGTAAAATCCGATACCAAATCCAGCTGTTAAAAGCGCAATAATCCCCTTTGCTAAAAGGAAGACAGAGTTGTCACGAGGCAGCATCGTACCAAGTGTGAACAATCCCCAAAAGCCAATATTGAATAAATCATAAAATACAATCAGAAAAGAGACGCCGAACAGGAAAAAGAGTGCCCCTTTGCCATACTGTTTGTTGTATATTTGCCCCATCCCGGGTATAAGAGAGAACATTAGCGCCCGTCTCCGGTGTGTCTTTGGTTCCACTGTGTGTGTGCGGTCTAGTTCAAGGTTACCCGTCACGTCTAACACCTACTTCGTATGAAATTAGATGAAACAACGGGCAGCTTGATAGACGCAAGGCTACCCGTGTTCGATGTTTATTTTGAGTGATTCGCTTTGATTTGAGAGTCGATTTGTTTGACCGCATCATCAAATGCCTTTTTCACATCTGTACGGCCGGTCGCAATCAGCCCTAATGCGCTGTCAATCGGCTTCCACACCTCTGCCATTTCTGGATTGTTCGGTGTCAGCGTGGCATATTTCGTTTGTTTTGAAACAGCATTCGCATTTGCGTTTTCAGTAATGATTGGATCTTTCATCAGCTTTTTCACTGGTGGAATTTCCTCTGTTACTTCAAAGCGCTTCTTCGAATTTTTTTCGTTCGTGATAAACTCAACAAATTTCTCAGCAAGTTCTTTATTTTTAGAATAAGAGGAGACGTTGTAGCTCTTCACACCTAAGAAAGAGCTCATATGTTTTCCATTAGGGAGTGTTGGCAGTTCGGTCACGCCATAGTCAATACCAGCTTCTTTATATGGACCAAATGACCACGGACCAGAAATAAGAGCCGCTGCTTTTTTCTCTGTGAATAAGGAGTTGAGGACGTTGATACCTTGTTCACCAATGATGCCTTTCGGGAAAAGCCCTTCGCTAAAGAATTTCTGAATGTACTCTCCGCCTTCGATGGCGCCATCGTTATTCAGACCGATATCATTGACATCATAAGAGCCATCGCTTTTCTGTTTGAAAATATAGCCCCCTGATCCGCCTAACACACTTTGTGCGTAGTAAATTTCATCCCATTTCGCGACAAAACCGTATTTTCCGTCCTTTGTCAGCTTTTTCGAAAGATCATACCAGCCATCAAGTGTAGTTGGTGCCTTTTTCACAAGATCTTTGTTATAAAAAAGCACGGTGGTTTCAACAGATTTTGGCAGACCATACAGCTTGCCATTCACCGTTTGTGATTGAATAGATTCGTCTGTGAAGGAATCAATCACTTTTTGATCTGGTTTGATTTCCTGTAATAGCCCCTCCGTTACAGATGATCCAATTTGATCGTGAGGCATGGTGATCACATCTGGACCTGTCCCTGCCGCCCCATCAAGACGGAGAGCTTCTAGTTGGTCAGCATACGCTTTTTCGACCACTTTGATTTTCACATCGTTTTCTTTTTCGAATTCTTTTACAGCGTCTTGAATCCCATCAGACTTTTTGACATCCTCCCACACTAGCAAGGTCTTTGTACCTGTAGAGGAAGTCTGTGTGCCGCTTGAATTGTCATCTCCTGGTCCGCATGCTGAAAGCAGCAGCACAGCAGCACCAACGACTGCCGATAATATCGCCCATTTTCCCTTTTTCATTGGTAATCCCCTCTCGTTCTTTTTTCACAGATGATAAGAAAACGCTTTCTTAATGTGAGAATATCAACTTAAGTAAAAAAAGTAAACATATTTTATTAAATTTATTAAGTAAAATATTTTACTGGTTTAGAGAGAAAAGAAGCCCTCCACATTGGGCGGGGCTTCTAGCTGTTTATATGGTGCTTTTCCGAAAGACAGGTTCTGAGGCAATCAGCACGGTTTTAGGTAATGTTCTGCCGTCAACCAGTCTTTCTAAAAGTAAATCGACCGCTGTCTCACAAAGTAAAGAGGTATGGATATGATAGGTTGTGAGCGGTGGTGAGACATATTGAGAGACGTGAATATTGTTGATACTAAAGACGCTGACGCGATTCGGCAGGGAAAATCCGCGCTCATTTAATGCTTGTAAACAGCCAATGGCAAGGGGATCACTTGCGACACAAAAGGCGGTGGGCAGATCATCACCGAGCTCGTCGATCGCCTTCATCATGAGCGAATAGCCCTCATCTACAGAGAAATGGTGACCGATATAGACCAATCGCTCATCCAGCTCATTGTTTGCCGACATGTACTCGCGAAAGGTCGTTTCACGAATATCTGGAATGCGCATATTTGTATTGAGATCAAGGTCTGTCCCGCCAATGAACCCGATCGATTTGTGCTTTTTTTCGATAAAGGAATCAATGATCTTTTCAACAATTCGTTTCAGGTTTGGTTTTACAGAATCAAAGCGGTCTTCATCTGGAGACGTATCAATAAAGACGATGTGATGTGTAATCGCATATAATTGGTCAAGCTCTGACTTTTTAAATCGGCCGATAGCAATGATCCCCTCTGTAGAAGGATCAATGGAGTGTAGACCATCAGTTGGATTGTAAGCGGTGACATTTAAACTCCGGGTATTAGTGAGTTCCTCAATGCCTAGACGAATGGATTTAAAATAAATATCTTCAAGCTCTTCCTTTTCGGTCATCCAATAGAGAAAGGCGATTTTTTTTAAGGAATGTTTGAATGTCTTTTTTTGATAGGATAAAGCCTCCGCGGCGGCGTATACTTTCTCGCGTGTTTGATCCGTGACAGAAAGGTTGGGATCTTGGTTCAGTACGCGAGACACAGTTGCAATCGATAATCCAGCTTTTTCAGCAATGTCCTTTATTTTTGCTGCCAAATCAGCACCTCCTATAGAAAATATCTCCTCTCAGTATAGAGTCTTTAAAAAAATTAGTAAATATTTTTATTAAATTGTTTTCGTTTAGGTGGTTCTTTACGAGCTGGAAAGGAATTAGTAAGATATATGTAATGAAGGTGTTGGATTAAGATTTCTGATAGGAGAGGGACAGATGTATTATGATGCACTGAAGACATTTGTGACAGTCGTGGAGGAGAAAAACTTCACAAAAGCAGCCCAGAAGCTGCGGATTTCTCAGCCGAGTGTCAGTCTTCATATTAAGAACTTGGAGCAGGAATTCCAGACCGTTCTGCTCAATCGTTCGCCAAAGCAATTAACCGTTACACCAACTGGGGATATGTTATACCATCGTTCAAAACAAATCATTCGTTTATATGAACAGGCGAAGCAGGATATTTATGAGCATCATCATCTGGCAAGAGGGAAGCTGACGATTGGAGCGAGCTTCACGATTGGCGAGTACGTGCTGCCGCAAATATTGGCGGAGTTTCATCAGCTGTATCCGCATGTTGATATTGAGGTGGTCATTGATAATACAGAGGCAATCGCAAGACATGTCCGTTTGTTCCATGTCGATATCGGTCTCATTGAAGGACAGACAAATGATAAAGAACTCTCTGTGGAAACCTTTCTAGAGGATGAACTCTACATCGTTGCCCCATTAGACCATCCGTTTGCAAAGAAAAAGGATGTCACGATTGATCAATTGCAAAACGAAACATGGATCACAAGAGAAGAGGGATCAGGTACAGGGGAATATTTACAGCACGTTCTGAAATCAAATGGACTGAAAGCGCGGACGTTTGTGACATTTAGCAGCAACCAAGCCATTAAAGAGGCTGTGATCCACGGAATGGGACTTTCCATTTTATCAAAATATGTCCTCCAGCGAGGCAGCATTGGCGGGGAATTGGCTGCCATTTCTGTGAGGGGAATGGACTTTAAACGGAAATTTTCCTATGTCGAATCACCGATGACAGGCGGGAATAAAAATAAGGAATTGCTTGTTGAGTTGTTGAGGAAAGAGAGAAAAGACGCTTCTCCGCAGTAGGAGAAGCGTCTTTTTTTATAATCCTTTGATGTTTATTTCATCGACTGGAAGGAAGATTTCACCTGTATCTGTGTACTTAATGGTGACTTGATCCCCTTCTTTTAAGTAAATAATAAGAGGCTCTTTTTCAGATGACATGGTATAGTTTTTCCCATCGTCTAGTAGGAAGGTGACGGTTGTGTAATCACCGGTCTTTTCTTTATACACACGTTTGACCTTGCCTATGGCATCTTTCTTTTCTTGCTTAGATGAGCTGTTGACCGTGCCGCCGCCCTTTTGAAGAGCTGTTTTATAAGCTCTCAGTGCTTCGTTTGGTGTTGAAGCGTACGCAGAGATTTCAGGGTTGGCCGCAGAGACAATAAAGTAGTTTTGCAGGAACCCATTTGAATCGAGAACAGGTGTGAGCCAGCTGGCTTCTCCATAGAAATTATAAAGAATCGGCATGCTCCCTTTCCATTTCTTCTCGATGAATCGTTTCTCAATAATTTGCAAAGCTCCTTGAGAATCCATGTAGGACTCTTCAAGATTCCCGGTGTAATACGTGGCCTTTCCTGTTCGGGCATTTGTCAGGGCATACCCGAGCATGGAATCAACGCCCTCTTTCGGACTTGTGAAATCGGTGAAGTAATACATCTCTCCTTTTGAATCAAACACTGGACTCACATTGGCTTCTGTCCCCTCGTCTGAAGGCAGCTTCACATCCGATTTTCCAAACATACTGTTCCAGAAACCGTGAACATAGTTTCCGAAATAACTGTTTTGTAGACTAATCGCCTCTGGTGAAACAGCACCATCGATAAAGGCAGGTACTTGATCTAAGGAGTATTTCTTCGTTGCGCCAGTTTTGGCATCAACAACGACCACGCCTGACGCTTTAAAGCCGTTTCTGGCAGAGATGAAATCACCATACGTTTGAATGTAATAAGGCTTGCCATCATCATTGATTTCCAGCTGAGTGTCTCCATAGAAAATCAAATCTGGATACTGGAGACGGATATGCCGCTCAATTTCTTTGTTGAAATAGGAGGAAGGTGTATAAACCATCTCTGTTTTCACAAACTTTGGATTAGCAGATGAGTCGGTCGCACTTAATGTAAAGTAACCTGGCGTACTGCCTGAACGAATCCATTTAAAGAAATCCGAGAATTCCACTGGCGCGATGTACACATACTCACCATTGACCTTCTGAATTTGCAAGCTGCCAAGCTCGTAGTAGCTTGTGTTTGGAACCTGTCCGAACGATTTCTTCATTTTATTGCGAGCAAATTGAGGCGGTACACTCGCAGGTGTTTCTGTCTCATCAAACGCTTTGATTTCCACTTTTTGCTCCATTTTGGAGACATCGAATTTCTCATTCGCATTGAATAGAAAAGCTGTCGCCATATAAACACCAAGCAGCAAAAGAATAAGGAACAACACGCCTTTGATCTTCCGCTCCAATCCGACTGACAAAAAGGCGCCTGCTGCTGTTACAACAAGTCCAATCAGCCATAATGATGAAGGGTTACGGTCTAAATTGGTCATGTAATAGAAAACAAAAATACCGATCATGAACAGCAAAGCAAGGCCTGCAATCCACATAAGAGGAACCTGCTGTTCTGTCCCTTTCTTTCTAATAATCAACCTGAGCGGTGTGAGCAAAAGGGTCAATACAAGACCGATCACAACCGAAAATAACAAAATATATCCCACAAACAAATCTCCTTTCAAACAATCACTCTTTTAGTATATACGAGTGAGGCGGGGAAAAGATTCATCGGACTGAGAGGTTCTTCTAAATGCCAATCGAGTTGATGGCGGATTGAACATCTTCTTTCAGTTCGAAAAACGTGAGTCTTTGTTCGATTTTTTCTATTAATGCGTCAATGGCTTGACCTGACATATGCGTGTGAATTTGCTTTTTATGTTTATAGACTTTGATCAGAAGTTCATCAATCAGATCTAAAATTTCTCCCGCTTCTTTTTGGTCTTCTGCAAATTCATGTTGAAGCTGATGCCGGATGGCTCTGATTAGTGCTGTTTTCTGTTCTTCTTTGATCTTTGCTTTTAAAGCAGCCAGCTCTGCTGGCGTCATATCTTCTGTATGAAAGTTTGTTTGAGAAAAGACGGAGCTTGATGTATGCGTATCTGTCATTCGTTGCAAAAAACGATCTGCATCTGTTGGTTGTTTCTTTGAAAATTCCATTCTTCGTTCTCCTTAAGAAATACCCATATTCTTTGCCAGGGCTGTATCTGCATCATGGTATTCTTTCCCTAGCTGGCTCATATCATCTGATATTGAGTCCAGCCACCTTTTTATATTCATCGCGCTATCAACCGCCGTATCATACTTTTTGACTGAATAGAACTCGTTCTCAAGTCCCTCCGTTTTTAAGTGACGAATCACATCATCCACATCTGAAGCCGTCAGCTGATCATACGAACCAAAGCCAACAATCTGTTTGTATCTCGAGCGTACCCGTTCCACAGATTGCTCCACTTTGTCATCGAGTTTCTCGATTTTGCGAATGATTTGCTGCATATTGTGCTCGGCAAGTGATGAGAATTGACGACCTGTGTTCATGAGAACATGCGACTTGATTAAAATCGCCACCACACTTTGCGGGTGAACATTCGACTGACTCAATTGATGTAACATGGCGGCAGAGAGAGAAGGGTTTTTTCTCAACATATCATCAATGGTTTCAACGGAGCCATCTGATGAAAATGCATACCGATCTAAGCCATGGCTGCCAGCGAGGGCTTCAAGAAACAAATTTGCATCCAGTGAAGGATTAACGCTCATTGCCCGATTGAGGAGATCTTTCATGATTTGGACGGCTTTAGAGGAGTCCTCGGAGTAATCGACGCCTTCAGGTAAAGCGGCATCATACATCACTTTCACTTGACCGATTTCTGTCGTATGTCGATTTAAAAGAGAAAGCCCGTCGTTTAGATTGATATATTCTGTTAATCTACTGCGGTAATCGCCTTTTAGTGCTCTGGCTTGTAAACCATCTGATAGATTTGGATAAATATTTGGATTCTCAAACGTCACGCCGCCTTTAATAAAGTCATTTTTCACAAGAACATAGGAAGCATTAGACCCGCCGAGTGAATGCCCTGTGACATACATCTTGGCATTCGGCATTTTCTTTTGTATTTCTTTCGCATACCGATCCGCTTGAACCATTTGATTCTCTGCGCCATTTTCAAAAGGGATATTTTTAATCAGATACTTTGTATCTGAAACCATCCAATCTTGAACAATTTCATTTGTATAGGTCGTTGTCCCTGTCGCCACCTTCGTCGTAACTTCCTTTGACGTCTGTGACTGACGAAAAGGAGGCAGCTTCGTCAAAATGGTAGAAAGAAGATCATCTGACTCTTTTTTCCATGTTTTTTAATGGTATCTTTATATTGGCCTGCGCCAATCGGTTCTGAACCGCGGTAAGCGATGACTGCGTTTTTGATTTTGTGGAGGTCTCTTCCGCCATCGGAGCGATCAAAATCTTCTTCGGAAACGATAGTTAGTGCATTAAGACCTTTAGTTGTTTCTTTATAATCAACGACATACATTTTTCTACCATTTCCTATAACTATGTCGCTTGCTTTTTTGTAATAATCTATTTTGTAAGATGCATTCGAAATAAGATTATAGTCTTTGTCGTTAAGCTGAAAGTGGGATCTGTTTTTAGACAAAATTGTCACTCCTGTAATATTTATCATATAATATTATAAATTAAAGTATAATATATATCTATAAAAAGAACGGATCTATCAATTAAAATATTTAAAGGTGGATATTTCTTGATGAAAAACACATTGAAATTGGTATTAATTTTACTTACTATTGTTATCATTTTGGTAGTTGCACTTATACTACAACAAATTAATGAAAAAAAATCGAATGATTCAGGAGGTAAGATTACTGTGCAAGAAAAAAGCGATCAAGAAAAGGCAGAAGAATTCGCAGAAAAGATGAAACCAAAAATTGAAGAACGTTTACATGAAGAAGATATCTACAATTTTATAAAAACCATCACATTTGAAAAAGATGTAACCATAAGCCCTATGGGTTATATTACAGTTGATGGATATATAAATAATCAGCCTGAAAAATATCATTTCTCTGCATCATTGATATACAGATCTAATGAAATAGGGTCGATGAGCCACTCCCCTGATTTATCATATCGCTTTAAAGACTGGGATAAATATAAAGATGAGCCTGAAATAAAGGAAAACTATCTTAAAAGACTTTCTGAAAAAGAACGTGAACAGTATCTTAAGGATATTGGAGAAAAATAAAAAACAGGTAATCATCTACCTGTTTTTTTATTTTTCATTATTAAGAAGGTGGCAACGGTAGACATGAAAAACACAATAAAGCTTTTATCTGTATTGTTTGTAGTCATCCTTGTCGCAGTGACTTTGTTAATCGTTCAGGTTAACAAGCATAGCCAATCTAATAATGCGGTCAAGAGTGATCAAGCAAAAGCAGAAGGACTTGCAGAGAAGATGAAACCCAAGATTGAAGAGCACTTACACAAAAGAGATATTCATAACTTTATCAAAACCATAACGTTTGAAAAAGATGTGACCATCAATCCTATGGGGGATATTACAATAGATGGCTATATAAATAATGAACCGGAGAAGTACGGATTTTCAGCTTCTTTACAATATAGAGCTAAAAAAATAGGTTCAATGAGTTATGATCCTGAGTTGTCATATCGTTTTAAAGATTGGGATAAATTTAAAGATGAACCAGAATTAAAGGAAAACTATCTTAAGCGACTCTCTGAAAAAGAACGCGAACAATATCTGAAAGACATTGGAGAAAAAGGGAAATAACAAGTCGACAAAGCCGATTGATTCCCTAAATCAATTTCAAAAATAATATGCTATCATTCCCCTAACAACACTTACAAATAAGGGAGAGATTTCAGCCATGGCAAATACAAAGAAATTGATCTTAGATGTGGATACTGGGATAGATGATGCGATTGGTATTTTGCTTGCAGTGAAAAGTAAGCAGTTTGATATGTTGGGGATTACAACAGTGTGCGGGAATGTGTCTGTTGATGCGGCGACGTTGAATACGTGTAAAGTGCTGGAGTTGGTTGAGGCAGATGAAATCCCTGTCATTAAAGGTTCAGCGACTCCTCTTTTAAGAGCACCTCATTATGAACACAGGGTTCACGGGGAGGATGGAATAGGAGGTGCTTTAAAGGATGCCCAGCCTAAGAAGACAGCAGATGCTGGTTTCGCTCCTGATTTTATCATTGAACAGGTGCTTCAGTATTCGCAGCAGGTTACGCTTGTGTTGACAGGGCCATTAACAAATTTAGCCCTTGCGGTGAAAAAATGCCCTGAGCTGATTCATCACGTCAAAGAAGTCATTTTTATGGGTGGTGTCGTGCAGGGACAGGGGAACGTCACACCGGTTGCGGAATTCAATACATATGCAGACCCAGAAGCGGCGAAATTGGTGCTTGAGGCTGGGTTCCCTTCATTGACTCAAGTTGGATTAGATGTCACAAGGCAGGTCTTGTTAACGGATGAAAAAATCGACGCCATTCAGAATGAAACTTTGGCGAGTTATATAAGAGAGAGTACAAGCATTTACCGCCAGCGCTATTTTGAGCGTAATGGTATGTGGGCGTGTGCCATGCATGATCCGCTTGCTGTAAGTCTTGCCATTGACAAGCAGCACGTGAGCACACAGGCTTTTCATGTAGACGTGGAGACGAAGAGTGAGTTTTGTGATGGCCAGATGATATGTGATTTTCAGCATCAATGGGAGAAAGAGCGCAACGTCCAAGTATGTATGGATGTAGATGCTGAGGCTTTCTTTGAATTATTGATCCAAGTCATGAATTCTTAAAAAAGTAGTCTGTGCAAACAGGCTTCTTTTTTATAAGATGAGAACATGAGGAAATGTATGCGCTCACATTATCAGGAAGGAGTGAAGTCGATTGGCTTCTGTCAGTTTAAGTAGTATTGAAAAGATACGGGCAGCAAGCAGAGGATTGCCGCCAAAGTTGAAAGCAATTGCAGAACTTATTACGAGTGAACCCCGCGACATCATCCATTTGTCTATTGTAGAGCTTGCCAAAAAGACAGCAAGCTCAGAGGCAACGATTTTTCGTCTCTGTAAAAGGCTTGGATTTGAGGGCTATCAAGATTTGAAGATTGCTATTGCCCAGGAAATAGACCAAAAAAAGCCTGATTATGTAGATGAAGAGATGAGTCTTGACGATGATACCGCTGTTTTTATGCAAAAGGTATTTCAGGCAAATATAACTGCATTAAAGGATAGTTTTCAATTGTTGAATCCAGAAGATGTAGAAAAAGCCATACAATTAATCCATGAAGCTGAGCGCTTAGAGTTTTATGGCAGCGGTGGGTCTGGTCTCATCGCCACAGATGCTTTTCACAAATTTATGAGGACAGGCATTAATTGTATTGTTCATACAGATTCTCACTTTCAAGCGATGTCAGCAGGTCTGCTTGATCAAAAGAGCACAGTGCTCGGTATATCTCATTCTGGTCGAAATAAAGATTTACTTGATGCGATGAAAACAGCCAAGGAAAAAGGAGCGAAAACCATTGGCATTACAAGCTACCAGCGCTCGCCATTGAGTCAGATTGCAGATGTCACGTTGTATACATCAACGCAAGAAACGGCTTTCCGAACGGAAGCGATGTCCGCCAGGCTTGCTCAGCTTACTGTGATTGATGTTCTATACTTTGCACTTGCGCATTTAAGGCAGCAGGAAACATTAACAAACTTAAAGCAAATGAGAGAAATCATTTCTCAAAAAAGGGTGTAATGGTTTCAAAAATAAATTTTTCTATTAGTGAAAAATGCTGTTGTGGTAACGTTTCTGAGGTTTTAAATGAAAATTATTTTCTTTTTGATCGTTGAATGTCGAAAAAAATATTCCTATAATGGGATTTATCAGGTACACCGGCACCACGACATTTTATTTCAAATCAATGATTGGGCGTGATACAGATGAAGGGAAACCAGGCGGTAATTGGTTTGGATATTGGCACAACTAGTACAAAGGCGGTACTGTTTGGACCACAGGGGAAAGTGATAGCAAAGCATTCGGTTCCTTATGATCTCATTCAGCCCCAGCCAGCATGGGTTGAGCAGGATCCTGAACATATATTAGAAGCCGTCATTGCGAGTGTAAGAGGCGCATTGACGAAAGCAGCATTTGATGTAAAGAATCTCATAGGCGTCGGGATTAGTACGGCGATGCATTCCTTAATTGTGATGGATGAGGATGGCAAGTCTTTAACGAACAGTATCATTTGGGGAGATAACAGAAGTGCAGAACAAGCGAAACGAATCATTACGGACATGGATGGCTTTCAAATCTATAAAAGAACCGGTACACCGATCCATCCAATGTCACCGCTTTCAAAAATACGATGGATAAAGGAAATGACGCCTGATGTCTTCAAGCAGGCAGCAAAATTTATTTCCATAAAAGAATATATTCTCTATCATTTCTTCGGTCAGTATGTGGTCGATTATTCAATCGCTTCAGCAACAGGACTGTTTCGTTTGGAAACGCTTCAATGGGACGAGGAGGCACTGCGCATTGCTGGAATTGAGGAAAATCAACTGTCTGAACTTGTCCCAACGACGCATCAGCTGAGAGGGCTTCAGCCAGAGATTGCGCTGCGAATGGGGATCGCGGAAGATACACCATTTGTCGTTGGTGCGAATGATGGTGTTCTAGCAAATCTAGGTGTTGGCGCCATTGGTAAAGGAGAGGTGGCTGTCACGATTGGGACAAGCGGTGCAGTCCGTACAGTCGTAGATAAGCCAATCACAGATGAGCAATCAAGAACGTTTTGCTATGCGCTGACGGACAAGCATTGGGTGGTCGGGGGACCGACCAATAATGGCGGAATCATGCTGAGATGGCTTAAGGATGAATTTGGTTCTTCAGAGGTGGAGGTTGCAAAGCGCCTTGGTGTGGACCCTTACGATCTCATGATTGATATTGCGGAAAAGGTGCCAGCTGGCTCAGAGGGACTGCTGTTTTTACCATTTTTAACAGGTGAACGTGCACCTTATTGGAATCCAAATGCGAGAGGCACTTTTTTTGGTATTGGCCTTCAGCATAAGCGGGAGCATTTTATTAGAGCCGTGTTAGAAGGCGTCATTATGAGTGTTTTCTCGATCGGTGTTGCATTAAGAGATTTAACTGGTTCAGCAAAGGATGTCCGGGCTTCGGGTGGTTTTGCCAGATCTCCGCTATGGCGGCAAATTTTAGCGGATACGATGGGCAGAGAAGTACTTGTTCCAGAAAGTTATGAGGCCTCGGCACTTGGGGCGGCTGTCCTCGCACTTCATAGTTTAGGTCAAATGGAAGAGATGGAAGAGGTTCAAGAGTGGATTCGGATATCTGCCCGTCATGAACCAAATATGAAGAACAATGAGACATACATAGAGCTGTTTTATTTATATGAGCGCCTCTATGACAAATTAAAGGATGAATTTGATGTCATTAGTGCGCTGCAATTAAAACAAAATCGTTAAACATCAGGGAAAAGGTGGGAGAACATGCTTTTATTCATCGTGATTGCGGCGATTGTCCTTTTACTCATTCTCATTACAGTCGCTAAGTTAAATCCGTTTGTGAGTTTAATTATTACCTCTATGCTTGTCGGCTTTGCCACAGGGATGGATTTGCAGGAAATCATTCAATCGATTAAAACGGGATTAGGAAATACTTTATCATTGCTGGCGATTGTTCTTGCGCTTGGAACCATGCTTGGGAAAATGATGGCTGAATCAGGGGGAGCTGAGCGGATTGCTCAAACATTAATCGGCCGTTTTGGAACGAAGAATGTGCATTGGGCGATGATGTTCGTTGCCTTTATCGTGGGGATACCTGTGTTTTTCCAGGTCGGATTCGTTCTTCTCATTCCTTTACTTTTTACCATTGCGATTGAAACAGGCATATCGCTCGTGACGATTGGGATATCGTTAATCGCTGGATTGTCTGTTGTGCATGGTCTTGTGCCGCCTCATCCAGCTGCAATGGCAGCTGTGGGCATCTATCATGCCAACGTGGGGAAAACCATCTTCTTTTCCATTATTGTCGGTTTGCCGACAGCTATCATTGCTGGACCGCTATATGGAAAGTGGATTGGCAAACGGATACATAAGCCAGTTCCAGAGATGCTTAGAAAACAATTCACTGAACGAAATGAAGATCGAAAGCTTCCTGGCTTTGCGAATACGATGTTTACCATTTTGGTGCCGGTGATTCTCATGCTGCTTGCCACACTGGCGGATATTATTTTGCCAGAGGAAAGTATTTGGTTTCAGGTGTTCAAGTATATCGGAGATCCAATTACAGCCCTGCTGATTGCAACGGTGTATTCTTTCTTCAGCCTCGGCTTTATGCAAGGGATGAGCCGTGACCGGGTGCTTTCCTTTAGTAATGAGTGCTTAGGACCGATCGCTTCCATTCTGCTTGTCATTGGAGCAGGCGGGGCCTTCAATAATGTGCTCATCGATTCGGGTGTTGGTGATTATATTGCTGATTTAGCGAAACACTCGCCAATCTCACCGATTTTGCTTAGCTGGCTGATTGCTGCGGTCATTCGTGTGGCAACAGGATCTGCTACGGTATCCATGATGACAGCAGCTGGTATTGTAGCCCCAATTGCTGCATCCATGCCGGATGTGAGCAGAGAGCTTCTTGTGTTAGCAACAGGAGCGGGTTCGTTGATTTTGTCTCATGTCAATGACTCGGGTTTTTGGCTGATTAAAGAGTATTTTGGTATGACCATTAAAGAGACGTTTTTGACATGGACTGCTATGGAGACGATTATTTCCGTTAGTGCCATTGCATTTATAATGATCATTAATATGTTTATATAGCGAACGCAACAGCCTAGTTCTCCGGAATTGGGCTGTTTTTAGCTTGTTGCGATGCCACTTTTTACGGATTGGGGTAAAATAATGATATTGAGATGTGGGAGGCGGATACGATCGAACCATTAAAACATGTATATCATGAATTATTTATTCAAGAATTAGCGGAGAAACTAGCACAAGAGTCGACTGTATTTGATGCTGTTGAATTCCAGCGGCTCGTGCTTCAAGAGGGTTGGCAGCAGCTCGAGCTAAAAGGACGGATGAGAAGAGTCACTGAATCGATGCATGCTTGTCTGCCTGAGGATTATGAGCAGGCAATTGAAGTGCTGCGTCAGGCAGCACCGCATTTTTCAGGACTTAGTGCGCTCGTATTTCCAGACTACGTCGAGACGTACGGTCTGGCACATTGGGATATCTCGATTAAGGCGCTCGAATTCTTTACACCTTTTTCCACTTCTGAATTTGCTGTTCGGCCTTTTCTGATTCAAGATCAAGACAACATGCTGGCGCAGATGCTGGTGTGGTCACAGGATCAAAATGAGCATATCCGCCGGCTGGCTAGTGAAGGATGCAGACCACGTTTGCCATGGGGGGTATCTGTTCCTGCGCTTAAAAAGAATCCTTCGGTTACACGGCCTATTTTGGAAAACTTGAAATCGGATCCGGCGAGGTATGTGCAAAAAAGTGTAGCGAATCATTTAAATGATATTTCCGCAATTCAGCCTGATCTGATGAAGCAAACGGTCAAAGGCTGGTATGGAACCAATGAACATACGAACTGGATTGTCAAACATGCATCCCGTACATTACTAAAAAAAGGCGATCCAGATATTATGGCCATGTTTGGCTATGGAGACGATCCGTCCATTCAAGTAACAGATTTAAAGGTAGCGCAACATTCTATTCGAATTGGAGAAAAAATGGCCTTTCATTTTACTCTTCAGGCTGATAAGCCACTAAAGCTGCGCGTAGAGTATGCCATTGATTACGTTAAAGCTCGGGGTACCCGCAATCAAAAGGTATTTAAAATCACAGAATTTGAAACAGGCTCAGCGATACGTAGAGAATTCGTCAGGTCCCAGTCTTTTCAAAATATGACGACGAGAAAGCATTATGCGGGAACCCATACTTTATCGATTATCATCAACGGTGTCCCAAAAGCGTCGGTTGATTTTGAAGTGACAGAAGACAGCAGCTCATGAAAAAAACCCGCCTCTATGGCGGGTTTTAGCGTTTAAGCCTTCTTTTTCATTAAAAATGAAGCAATAATGGCAGCGACTAAGAAACCGATGCTAATAATCGAGCTAGGCAAGTTTTCTTGTCTGAATAGGAACATAACAAAACTCACACTTAGTACAAGACCTGCAAATAACGTCAAATACGGAAACAGCCACACCTTGAAATACGGCTCCTGTGGATATTTCGGGCGAAGTTTCAGATGTGCCATGCAAATGCTAATCCAAATGAGTGAAACAGCAAATCCAGGAATAGCCAGCATATAACTGAAAATTTGCTCTGGATATAAGTAAGCAAAGAATGTTCCGATGAGAAGAAACAGAACGGTTACCCATAAACTTAAAATAGGTACGCCTCTTTTATTGACCTGTGCCAGTTTTTTCGGACCGCCGTCTGATTTAGATAGAGAATGAATCATTCTCGTCGTCCCATAAATGCCAGAATTGGCCGCAGATAGAACGGCTGTAATCAATACGAAATTAATGAAGTGAGAGGCGCCTTGCATACCAGCAGCAGAGAAGACTTGGACAAAAGGACTGTTATTTGGATCGATTTGATTCCAAGGAATGAGACCACAGATAATCAAAATTGGCAATGTGTAAAATAAAATAATACGCCACATCATACTTTTGACAACACCAGGTAAGACCTTCTCCGCATCCTTTGTTTCTGTAATGGTCAGCCCGATCAATTCAGAGCCCCCATAAGAGAAAATAACCACTAATAATGATGCAAAGATCGCACCCCATCCGTTCGGGATAAAGTTTTGATAATTGGTGAGAGCAGGTGTGCTTTGTTCGTTCGGAATGATCCCAAATAATAATGCTGCACCGAGAATAATAAAGACAATAATAACGAAAATCTTCATTCCAGCGAACCAAAACTCAATTTCACCAAAATATTTTACATTATTTAAGTTAATTCCGATGACTAAAAGCGAGCAAAGTAAACATAGTGACCATAGCGGCACGTTCGGCATCCAATATTGGAGCAGGCTGCCTGCTGCAATGATCTCGATGACACACACAGTGAGCCACATAAAACAGTAAACCCAGCCGACTACAAATGAAAAACGTTGACCAAGCGCAATCTGTATAAGGTCGCGAAGGTTATTCCCCGGATAGACTATGGCCATTTCAGCCAAGGCTGCCATGACAATAAGAAGTAGCAATCCGGCAAATACATAGGAAAAGATGACTCCAGGACCTGCTAAACCGATTGTATCGGCACTTCCTTTAAAGATTCCTGTACCAATGACCCCGCCCAACGCAATCATGCGAATGTGACGCGGCGATAAAAGCTTTTTTAATTCTTGTTGTTCCTGATTCGCGCTCATGTCGTTCTCCTTTTTTAAAAATGCTTATGTTCCATTTTCTTTTTTCAAGACGCCAGTGTCAATATAAAAAAAGAGATTTTTCAGACAAAATAGACGGTTTATTCTATCAATTTAGCTACTTATCTCCATAAATTCCTTCCTTAATCCAAAACCAAAATATGAAACCTAGTGAAAAAATGAACATCTGCCTTATTGATGACATAAACAATTGTCTGTTTTTGTCGATATATCATTTGTATTACTAAAGACCTAATAAAGAATTGTTTATAACTGTAAAATATTTCAAAAATGTATGAAAGAGCTGAAAGGAGTTATTGAAGATGTTTATGAGAAAAGCAAATGATTCATCGTCGGGTATCCTTCTAAGTGAAAGCAGTCAATTAATAGAACAAATCGAGAAGGGAGATTTTTCAGCGAGACTAGATACTGCTGCGTTCTCTTCTAGTCAAACGATAGAAGCAGTGGCTCAAATAAATGAAGCTTTGCAAAAGATGCAGGAAGCGCATGAAAATATTCATATGCGTATGAATTTAGTGACAAAAGCTATTCAAGTTGGTTTATGGGATATGACGGTCGTAGCAGGAGATCCAGTGAATCCTAAAAATGAATTCACATGGACGGATGATTTCCGGAAAATGCTCGGCTTTCAAAATGAGCACGATTTTCCGAATGTCTTAGACAGCTGGGCATCTCGAATTCATCCAGATGAACAAGAATACACCTTGAATGGGTTCTCTACGCATTTATTGGATCATTCTGGTCGTACGCCATATGATATCGAATATCGCTTAAAGTTGAAAAACGGAGATTATCGCTGGTTCAAAGCAACAGGAACGACTATTCGTGATCGAAATGGTGTACCTCTTCGTGTGGCGGGGGCTCTTTTTGATATTCATGATCAAAAATTGAAAGAAGAAGAGCTGCAAGCATTCGTGACAAGATATGACCTGATCAACCGTGCGCTAGTGGAAGCTCCTTGGGACATGGTCGTAGAGGCAGGAGATCCAGTCAATCCAAACAACGAATTCTGGTGGTCTCCACAATTTAGAAAAACGCTTGGCTTCACAGATGAAAAAGATTTCCCGAACGTTTTGAGCAGCTGGAGCGATCGTTTGCATCCTGAGGATCAAGAAATGGCCCTGCAAGCCTTTGCTGATCATTTAAATGACCACTCTGGGCGCACGCCATTTGACATTGATTATAGATTGCAGAGTAAAAATGGCGAGTACCGCTGGTATCATGCGGGTGGTGAAACCATTCGTGATGAGAAAGGTGTACCTCTTCGTGTTGCAGGAACCATTCGTGATATCACTTTAGAAAAAAATAAAGAGAAAACAGCCAATGAAATGGCTTCTCAAGTAGAACAGCTTTCAAGTTCTATTAGTGAGATGGTATCGGGCATTAGCTCTGTTACAAACCAAGCGCAGGAGCTTGCTGTAGCTCAAGAGCAGTCAACGTCTGCCGCAAATCTAGCGGAAAACAGTGCAGATGAGACGAAAAACATTTCTGACTTGATCAAAGAAGTGGCGAACCAAACGAACCTACTTGGTTTGAATGCTGCGATCGAAGCAGCTAGAGCTGGTGAGCAAGGACGTGGATTCTCAGTCGTCGCAGATGAAGTGCGTAAGCTGGCGCTGCATAGTGCCAATGCAACAGAAAATATTGAATCTAGTTTAACTGAAATGAAAACACAAATTGATGAAATTCTTGAAAACATCTCGAATATGACAGCTCTTACGCAAACACAGGCTGCTTTAACAGAGCAAGTAAATGCTTCAGTCGATGAAGTGAATCACATGTCTCAGCGTCTTGTGGCGTATTCAAAGAGTATTTAAGCTTAAAAACCGCCCTCTCGGTAGAAGGCGGTTTTTCGCTTAAGCATGATCTGCCGGGAAAACAATACCTGCATCTTTTCTTGCGGCTTCAAGGACTTTCATGACAGAGAGACTTTCTTCAAGCCATGCATAGCACTGTTCATGATTTTCTGTTTCAATAATGTGCTGGAAAGCTTCTGCTTCATAAAACAGGCGGTTTGGATTCGTTTGTGCATTGAGTGAGATGACCCTGTCATCAACATGCAGCAGCACTTCCTCACAGCCATTGGCCCCATTTTTCACATGTATGAATCCTTTTTCTCCTTGAATCAATGCGAAGTTCATGCTGTTTGTATCCTTACTGCCAACACTTGTCGCAATGAAATCATTGTAATTGAACGTCAAAACACCAGATGTGTCAATGCCGTTAGGATGGCGGTTGGCCTGATAGCGAACCTGCTCCGGTGATCCAAAAAGATTCATGATGAAATGGACATTATAGATATTAATATCCATCAAGGCTCCTCCAGAGAATGCTGGGTTAAAGACATTCGGCGTTTCACCGGCTAGCAGCTGATTATATTTACTTGAATATTGACTATAGTTGCATTGGACCAGTTTGATTCTGCCTAATTGATGAAGGTGCTTTTTGATTAAATGATAGTTTGGCATATGAACGGTCGTAATGGCTTCAAATAGGAGGAGCTGCTTTTCCTTTGCGAGAGCGATTAAGGCTTCCAGCTCTTTCACATTAGAGGTGAAAGGCTTTTCGCAAATCACATGTTTTCCGTTTTTCAATGCAGCCGTGGCATGCTCGCTATGTAAACGATTCGGTGATGCGATATAAACAGCCTCTATGTGTGGATCTTCTAGCATAGCGGTTAAATCTGTATAAGTGGTTTGCACACCAAATTGATCTGCGAGTTTCTTTGCCGTTGCTTCCTTTCTTGAATAGACAGCGTGACAAGAGGCACCTTCCAGTTGTTCAATTGCCTGCAGGAAGCCTTCCACAATCACACCTGTGCCGATGGTTGCAATATTCATTCTACTCAAAACCCCTTCCACTCGTTTGATATCAAGTAAAGCTGTCTCTAGTATAACTGATGTTTAAATTGCGCGTGCACTTGGGAACTGGGCGGAGAGTGGTGCCAGTGTCAAACACCGGCACATCTTTGGCAGCCCTTACAATTAGCTGATGTTGGCTAATGTTTGTTTCGTTAACAATTGAATGGCAGCCTTCCTCTTTTTTAATTCTTGAATGGAGTGTTGTATATCTTCGACTTTTTGTTCGAGCAGCTGTTCAGCTTCTGTTTTTGACTGTTTTTCAAATAGTGATGTGATAATTTCACGAATTTCTTTGAGCGAGAAATCTAGCTTTCTCGCTTCGGTGATAAAGGATAGCATGAGTACATATTTTTTATCATATAAACGATAGCCGTTATGCGCTCTCTTAGGCTCGGGGAGCACACCCTCATTTTCGTAAAAACGAATGGTTTCAATATGTACACCAGACATTTTTGACAATTTCCCTCTCGTAAACGTAATCATTCCCTGCACCTCCTTTCTTTGCTATCCATCATACATTAGACTTGCTAGTTTCAACATATTCAATGGTGAACATTTGTTTCATTTCATTCATTTGAAATGGGGAGTAAGCTCTATTTAAATCAGGTTGAATAAAATGCGATATAATAGAGTAGGATAAAGTGATTTTTGTTACAGGGGAGAACAAGTAGACAGAGTGAGAAAAAAACGATAGGCTAAAATAGGTAAATAGTAATGGAATGATAAGTGATCATGTAGATGATTGCTCAAAATAGTGACAGCACGTTTTTGCTGAGAAAAGGGGAGCAGTGAATGTATAAATTAGTCGCAATTGATATGGATGGTACGTTATTAAATGATCAACATATGGTGCCAGATGAGGTTTTCGAAGCCATTCAACAGGCGAAGGCAGAAGGAGTTAAAATTGTTTTATGTACAGGCCGGCCAATTGGCGGGGTGAACCGCTATTTAGCAGAGCTTCAGCTCGATCAAGAGGGAGATTATGTGATTGCCTACAATGGGGCTCTTGTACAAAACAGCCATACAAATGAAGTGGTGTCAGAACTGACTTTATCCTATGATGATTTGACTTCTTTATATGAACTGAGCCGTCAGCTCGACACGCCGATGCATTATTTCGATTCAGCTCATTTGTACACACCAAATCGCGATATTAGCGAGTACACAGTGCTAGAATCCTACTTAACAAAATTACCACTTAAATATGTACCTGTCGAAGAGGCAGATCAGTCAATGAGACTTCCGAAAATGATGTATATCGATCAGCCAGAACGTTTAGAAAAGACGATACAAGCCATCCCGTCTGAAGTGAAGGACAAGTACATGATGGTGAAAAGCACGGATTTCTTCCTTGAAATCCTGCACCCTGATGTGAGCAAAGGAAATGCCGTGAAGCTTCTAGCTCATGAGCTGGGTATTTCTCGTGAAGAAGTGATGGCTATTGGTGACAACGGAAACGACGTATCGATGCTGGAGTTTGCAGGCTGTGGCGTTGCCATGGGAAATGCCATTGATGACGTCAAAGCAGTAGCGGATGTTGTGACAAAATCCAATAATGAAGCCGGAGTGGCACATGTGCTGCATGAGCTAGTCCTAAGAAAATAAGGAAAGAGCGGTCTACCCATGAGGTAGCCGCTTTTTTTATATGTTTGAGAAAAAGTAAACAAGCATACGTCTGCTGCTCAAATTCGTTTTTTGCAGCATCGCCTTCACATGATCATGGACGGTATGGGTTGAAATAAATAACGTACTGGCGATTTCCTTTGTAGACAGGCCCTTTAATAAACAGTCAAGGACGTTCATCTCTCTTTCTGTCAGCCGATACGTTTTCGCTGCATAAGGAAGAATATCACTCGTTTGGGCTCGCTTGATATGAATCATGACGGCTTCTGCCTGCCCGGCTGCCTGCTCTAATCGAAATGCCTGAAGAGAGAGAAAAAGCCCCGTAGGCATTCTCGTCATGCTGGCTGCTGTTTGTGCGCTGCCGCCGTATACAAGCTTAGCGCTTAATGCTCTAAACGGACGGGGCATGACGGCACGGTCATGGATTTGCTCAAAGGTTTGGAAGGTATGAAGCCAATGAAGCCCTGTCTCATTTCCATAAAGAAGGGTGTGATCATGAGAAAGAATGATGAATCCTTGCTGATTCGCCGCGTCATCAGCTTCAGTGTCTCCTTTTTTGAAAAGCTCATCTCTCAGTTTGGCTGCGAGTGCTGGTGTTTGATGGATGACCGCTTGTATGTCTTGTTCATGAAAAGGTTCCTTTCCCTTTTTACGATAGAGGCTGGCGATTCCCCAGCATTCTCCTTGAATCACAAGGGCTGCCCGTAATTCATCTGCCCATCCTTTAGGGATCAAGATGTGCTGATAGCGCTCACTGTTGTGATATTCTCCGCTCTGGACCAGGCTCGCAGCATGTACAGGTCCTTTGGCTAGAGAATCATGCTGGTGCACGTCCTTTTTTAAAAATTCATTTTGAAACAGCTGGTCATGAATTTCTTCAATCTGTTCATCTGTGAAGGAACCTGTCGAGAGGAGGGTGGCTGGATCAATGGTTGTGATGCAGGCGGCATCAAAATCAAGGACGGTGGCAAGCTCATCCCGAATGTGTTGTCTCAGCTGCTGAAAATGAGTGGCTGGATTGGTCACTTGATCTCCTCCTCAAAAATCCCTACTTTTAGGGATCGTTTTTTCTGATGTCTCTTTTTACAATAAAGATGTCATACCATTAGTGTACAGGAAACCATGTAAAGCGGAAAGGAACTGGGGGAGAAGCACATGAAAGGAAATCAGCATTGGTACGATCCCGTTGCTGAATCATACGCAGCAACGATTGCACATAAAGCACCTGGCTATCATCTCTTGCATGAGCTGTCAGTAGATGTATTAGAAACCGAATTAACGGGAGCAGCCTCTCGCATTCTGACTGTCGGAGCGGGTGGCGGCGAAGAGATCATCAACATGCTCCAAAGAAAAGAAGACTGGCAAATCACAGGGGTTGATCCGTCTCCATCCATGCTTGATATGGCCAAACGGCGGGTTGCACAGCTTCATATGGAGGAACGCGTCACTTGGCATGAGACCGCATTAGACAAGGTGTCGGCTGAAACTGTGTACGATGCAGCGGTGAGTATGCTTGTGATTCATTTTGTAAAAGATCGGCTGCCATTTTTACAGGAGATTGCCCTCCGGCTTCAACCAGGGGCACCGCTTGTGATGGCTTTTATTCAAGGAAATATGAAGTCTCACTCATTTCAGCAGGAGCTTCATATGCTTTCCCTATTCATGCAGCGTCAAGGCCTGGAAAAAGAAGTGTTTACTTCCTTTAAAGAAAGGCTGGGAGACACGACGCACCCTGTGTCTGAGAAAGAGATGAGGGGACATTTAATCAAAGCGGGATTTGAAGACATCAGACCTTATTTTCAGGCAGGAATGATCAAAGGACTTGTTTGCAAACGAGGTCGTAGAGAGGCGGATGAGAGATGAGATCACAGGTGATGGTGATTGGCGGCTATGGACATGTCGGACAGCAAATATGTCTTCAGTTGAGTGAAGTGTACCCTGGGCAAGTTTTTGCGGCAGGTCGAAGCTATGTGAAGGCTGAACAATTTTCACGCAAGACAAAAGGGCGGGTTCGTCCTTATCAAATAGATGTCAAAAAGCCGTTAAATTCGGACTGGATGGATGAAACGAAGCTGGTGATCATGTGTCTTGATCAAGACGACACGTCATTTGCTGACGCCTGTTTGCGGTCAGGGATCGATTATCTCGATATTTCGGCAAAGGGGGTATATATGGAGCAGATGGCAAAGCTGGATCAGCAGCACATGGGTGCAACTGCTTTGTTCAGTGTAGGGCTTGCGCCTGGCCTTACGAATTTATTAGCAGCGAAAGCGGCATCTAAGCTCGCTTCAGTGGATCAAATGGATATTAGCATTATGCTTGGGGTGGGCGATCAGCATGGAAGAGCCGCCATTGAATGGACCATTGATCATGTCCATTCTGACTATGAGCTCACCGAGCATCGTCAGCGGAAAAGAGTCAAAAGTTTTACTGGAGGGAAACGGGTAGACTTTGGCGGGAAACTTGGAAAGCGGTATGCCTATCGATTCCCCTTTTCTGATCAGCAGACATTGCCTTCAACGCTTCGCGTGCCTTCTGTAACGACAAGGCTTTGTTTTGATTCCCGCGTGGCAACGCGCGCATTGGCTTTTATGAGGAGTCTTGGAATGACGTCATTTCTCACCTTACCGAAGATCAAGGAACGAGCCATCTCGTTGATTCAATCCTCTCAAATGGGGACAGATCAATATGTTGTCAAAGTGGATGTGACAGGAATGAATGGGGAAAGGGTTCATCATTCAACGCTTGGAATTAAAGGACACGATGAGTCTCAGGCAACAGCTCAAGTCGCCTGTGCCACGGCCCTGCACTTGTTGAACAGACGATTTCAGCCAGGCGTTTTTCATATTGAAGAATTATTTTCACTAAAATATGCGAACGGTGATTTCGCTTTGGTTGATCAAAAAACGAAGGAAGAGCGGGCGTTAGCGATTAGAGCCAGCCTTTTGACGGCATAAAAGAAGACTAGCGCCATGCTAGTCTCAGCTTGTAGACAAAGTCTACAAGCTTTTTTGTATAATAAGGGTAATAACACGACTCTGTGGGGGATGAACATGTTATCAAAACGT